>NZ_JBSYOP010000034.1:0-154146 GCF_058244685.1 Candidatus Thiodiazotropha sp. AKAK2
TATGGAGAGATATTATAATTGCGATAGGCTACATAGCTCTTTGGGATTTAAATCTCCAAATAAATTTGAAAAAATGGCCGCATAAGATGATATTAACCAAGGCGTCTACTTTTCAGGGGGAGGCTTCAGCTCCTTCATCGAGACCAGCCAACTGGGGTGGTTAGGTGTGTCGTAGATAGCCGCCACACGTGACTCGTTGACGTAATTGCCATCCACATTAACACCACGGGCGGAGACCACTTTCAACGGCTCCATAGTATGGGCGTCGGCAATGACGAAGTGGGGTGGCCAGTAACCGCCGCCCACCACATACTTGCCGTCACCGGACACGGCTACGTCTCGAGCGTCATAGGCGATCTGCACCTCGGCAACCTTCATCTTGTCAGGAGTCTGCCAGAGATCGATCTTGGTCAGCTTGCCGTCACGCCCCTGGGTATACCAGAAACGGCCGGCGTCCTTGGCATGCAGGCTCTTATGATGCTCAGCAGCTTTTAGAACATGCACCGCATAGCCGGTTGGTACGTGGGCAACAACCTCTTTTTTGTCGCCGTCGATAATAGCCACTTTACCCACGTCACGCTCGATGACCAGGAAGAAGTTCTTCCAGTTACGGCCATGCAGAGGCTTGGAGGGATAATCTTTCGGGTCGACGAAGACCTTGTGGCGCTCTTTCATCAAGGCCAGTGACATTTCAGGCGGAATCGGGGGTTCCATCTGAATGTAGGTGGCCATCTTCTTGATCTCATCCGCGGTCATGATATCGTCGAAGTTGTTCATACCGCCTTCGGTACCGAACTTGATGATCTTTTCTAAACGCTCCTGTCCCAGTTTCTGCGTTTCCTTCGGTTCCAGACTCTTACCTGTCGCGCCTTTACGCAGGGTGCCATGGCAACCCGCACAACGCTGAAAATAGATGGTCTTGGAAGCCTCAAAGTCCGCTTCGCTGAGTGTGGGTGTTGCGGCTTGGGCAGCAATGCCTGCACCGCCAATAGTCAAGCTGATTGCCAAAGAGAGCGTACTGACGCTGATACCGGTCCTCACGCTTGGCCTAGAACTTCTAATCATTGGAGTAATCCTCGCTCATGTGTCGATAGTCGCACTACGAATTAAGCTCCCCGGTCAAGTCATCAACCTTGACAAATGTCAAATCAAAAAATGTGGTTTTACCCGATAGTCAATCCAGACAAGGTATTTGATTCGAGTCCGGTTTGGGTTTATTGCGAGATTGAAATGACCCAATCCGTATCCGGTCTTCCTTTTGTTATTGATTTACAACAGTTTCGGGATGCTCGTCATGCGCAAGAGCTTACAGACTTTCGGACTCTCCCTGTTTATCGTACTGGCCTTCCTGGTTATCGGTATCGGTTTTCTGTTTGGTATTGATAATCCGGTTCCGTGGATCATGATAGCGATACTCATTGCATTACCCGTGATCCATAAGAAAATGACATCACGGAAGTTTATTGCCTGGGACGACAACCTGAGTGTAGGAATAGAGGTCATCGATGAGGATCACAAAAAACTACTCTCATTGATCAATAATTTACAGACAGCCATACTCTATCCGACCGGCGAGGCATTCGAACGTCAAGCGTTAAGTGAATTAGTGGATTACACCAAATATCACTTTGCAAGAGAAGAAAAGCTGATGCAGGACAACGGCTATCCGGATTTTGAGCCGCACAAGGAACAGCACGAAATAATGATCATGCAAGTAAGCAATTACATGGATGCCTATGAAAAGGACCGTGAAGCGACGATTGACGAATTGACCAGTTTTCTTAAGACTTGGTTAATCAACCATATCGCAGGCACAGATCAAAACTATAGCCAGTTTTTACGTGACAAAGGGATCCGCTGAATCCATTTGAAATCGACCAATCAGCGTATGAGTTGAATCAACTACCTGTATTGCAGCTCAAAAATCGCGGACGATAGGGATATTTGTTCTGCGTGTGTGGTGCTGTGCCACTTTGCAGAAGCCCGGTTTCAGTTAATATTGCTTTGTCTTCGGAAGTTTAACGCGCCAGAGTTGAACTCTGGGCGCACTGGCCTCTGCCGATGGGTATCGCTACTTAGTGATGTCTCATTGACAAAAACAGTTGCACTCCCATGGCCGCTACTCGCCGTGGCCCACTAGAAATGCACTTGTATTGCTCGCTGATAAGCCATATAGGCCTTAGCAATATTACTTGACAGATAGATCGCTGACCCTGTGAAGACAATACCAGGAAGAGCTGGGAAAGGTTGCGTTATAAAGTCGCCTGCTAACAGCAGGATAATCGCGGATGTATGAACGATATAATGCCGCCTGGCTGAGCGCTCAGGTATAAAATGCTTCATGGAGGGAATTTGAGCGTTAAAACGGCGTCTTTTAAGCACAACCGCCTGCAGATGGTACCAGCATAGAAAAGGCAAAACCCTGTAGATAATGCCAATTGGGATGGTCAAGCCAACGCCGATTAGAAGCAGAATACCTATAACAACATCCCGCTCCGATACTATCCATATCGCCGCCGCCAGTAAAAGGCACCCGATACCGGTTCCTATGAACAAAAGGGTTGAATCGATAATCGGCCGTTTTCTTTGAATAATAATCACAAGAATTCCTACTGCCATGAGGCATAAGAGAAACAGAACCGCTGTAATACTTGATTTAAAAACTGGATCTTCAATAAAGATAGATAGTGTAAAGAACGTCAATAGAATGACTATGGATGGCGCATAAATCTGTTGCAGCAGCAGCGGAATTTCGCGAGTGACATAGAAGATTGGCACGAGCTTGAACAGTACAGAAAAAAGCACGATCCCCAACCACCCCATCAACCCCCAGGAAAGATGGACGGTAATCACATGTTGCATGTCATTCAGTGCCACCTTACCTGCTAAGGCGAGCACTAGGAGTATGCCAAGCAATGCAGTTGGGATCACTGAAAACCAACCCAGCCCCAGTTGTAAAGTGATCTTGATGGGTACGGACTTTCCTTTTATCGTGAGACTTGCGGCCACAAGAAAAACAGAGAATCCAACGCTAATCAAAACTGCCCCAAGCATTAACAGTTCGTGATTGAAAAAGAGAAATCCACTACTCAGTGAGATTGCACCCAGTGCTAGACAAAGGTTTACGATGCTGCTCACTAGCATCACAGAAGGCAGTGGCGTACCGACCACTACCGGCAGTAGCTGAAACATTGCCCCGGTCATGACCTGTGCGAGAAAACCCACTGTAACGAGATGTGTCAATGTCAGCGCCAACGGACTCCAGCGCGAACTGTAGAGATCCTGACCATTGAAGATCAGAAGCAGACCTATCGCCACAGAAAAAAGTGCTGCACTAAAGAAGAACTTGAAAGGAACAAACAATGGCGGCGCTTGTTCCAGGGAAAGTCCCGATGTATTGATCACCTGACTAGGGCCTGCTAACACGAAACCAATACGCCCTGCTGGGACTGTTTTTGTATCCAGCAAAGCAGAATGAGCGTGGTGTAGCCCGGCTATATGAGCGAATGATAACGCTGATGGGCACAAAAACGGTCCCTGCCCTGCGGGTTGCGCCTGAAAAAGCACCACTCGGCGTTGCTCGTCGCTCATTTGGAACAACCAAACTACACTCCTCGCGCCTTGATTGGCGCTTTTTCAGACGCAACAGGGCCTATTGGATTAGTCTTAACAGGCCCTAGCCCGAATCGGTAACCGGAGGGTGCCCTGTGTGCCAGATGCGAATAAAACACTCACCATTCGACCATCGGCTATCCCATGAAAAATCCATCTGCCTCAGAAGAGAATAGAGCGGAAAGGGCTCTCGATTGTGGCGCACACAAAGCCAATCCTCCTTGGACAAGGTGTCAAGCATATCGAGGATGCGTTCGAGAGGAACCGGCGGCTCTAGCTCACGTACATCCAGCTTGCATTCCATCATAATGCCCCTAAGATCCGCCTCGCCACCTCCTCCTCTAGCGTCTGTACGGTTCTGTCTGCCATCGGATAGAGCACATTCTCTTCCTTCGAATTATGCTGCTGTATCATCATCAGGAGTGTCTCCGATGCACTAAGTCCATTATCCCGTGACTGCTCGGTTATAGCAGTTCGCAGAACGTTAACGAGGTATCGTATCTGATCATGCTCCATGGTCATGACTCTGACTGGGCCGCTGGCAGATGCAGTCGCATCCTCAATAGCAGGAAAAAGGACATCTTCTTCGATAGAAAAATGACGCTCCATCATCTCATCGAATGAATCAGCGATTGTCCAGGCATTTTCCCATTCAGACTTGGTAATCGCCTTTTCTATCTCGACAAAAACCTGGTCAATACATCGATGATCTTCGGTCATGGTTTGAGATATCTTAATCATAGAAATGCTCCCGCTGCCGTTACATTGATTCTCGGTGCATTTCGATCTCTGGCCTTGACATGTGTCAATCGTACTATTTAACAATATTAGATAGTTGTTATTAACCCGGTGATTAAGAAAATTTGGCGTATTCACCTTCATGGAAGAGAAAAGAGACGCAAGAAAATTACTGCGAGTTTTTAATCAGGAGAAACGCCGACAGGCTCAACAACTACGTAAATGCGGGATGACACGAGCGTAGATTGACGATTACGTCAAAAAATGGATTAATCAGAATATGCTGCTGCATCCTGATGATCCGGTATTGCCACTGCTGCAGGAAGTGGTTGAGTCGGTCTCCCTGATGTCCACCAACCCAACCGCGGAAAATATTGCACGGCTGATTTTTGACTATGTCGAAGCCGGCAGCTTTCCGCTGGTGGAAGTAGCGCCGCATGAAACCGACAGCGCATTGGCGAGTTATCGAAAGCCTTGATTCAGCGGCGCATGGCCATACCCGCACCGGGTATCGATGGATGCGCCATGACAAGACGCACCCATCAAATACCGGCGATCAACTGATTTCGTTGTAACCGCGCTCTTCGTGCAGAACGATATCCAGACCTTCAATCTCCTCTTCCTTGTTGACCCGAAGACCGATCAACGCATCCACCAGCTTGAGAATGCCCAGGGTCACCACGGCGGTAAAGACGATGGTGACAACAACCCCGATAAACTGCACCCAGAGCTGGCCGCCCATGGAGGTTATGCCATCCGCAAAACCGTACCCGGAAAAGATCCCCAGTGAGGTGGAGGAGAAGATACCGGCCAGCAAAGTACCCAAAATCCCGCCAACCCCATGGACCGGAAAGACATCGAGCGAGTCATCAATTTTAAGCACCTGTTTCAGATAGTTGGTGGCTGAAAAACAGATTATCCCGGCCAGCAGACCAATCACCAGGGCGCCCGCCGGTCCGACGAAGCCGGAGGCTGGGGTGATCGTACCCAAGCCGGCAACCATACCGGTAACCGCACCCAACGCACTGGGTTTACCGAACTTGATCCACTCCCGAACCAGCCAGGTCATCGCACCGGTGGCCGCGGAGATATGGGTAACCAGCATTGCCATCGCGGCACTGCCATCGGCCGCCAGGGCGCTGCCTCCATTGAATCCGAACCAGCCGACCCAGAGCATGCCGGCACCGGCAATGGTCATGGTCATATTGTGAGGCATCATGGATGCTGTACCGAAGCCACGCCTCGGGCCCATCACCATGGCAGCGACCAGAGCGGCCACGCCAGCGGTGATATGAACCACCGTGCCACCGGCAAAGTCGTACAATCCCATACTGCCAAGCCAGCCACCGCCCCAAACCCAGTGGGTAACCGGCACATAGACCAGCATCAGCCAGATGGCACTGAACAGCAGCATGGCTGAGAAGCGCATACGTTCGGCAAAACCACCGACAATCAGAGCCGGCGTAATGATGGCGAATGTCATCTGAAAAAGCATGAACAGGGATTCCGGGATATCGCCAGAAAGAGTCTCCTTACCGACACCAGCCATGAGAATCCGACTGAAATCGCCGATCCAGGCGTTTCCTTCACCGAAGGCCAGACTATAGCCGGCAATCAACCATAGGATCGACACCAGACCGGCAATGGCAAAACACTGCATCAGTACGGAGAGAACATTCTTGGTTCTCACCAGGCCGCCGTAAAACATCGCCAGCCCCGGCAACGTCATAAACAACACCAGGGCGGTTGACGCCATGATCCAAGCCGTATTTGCACTATTCATGAATACCCCTTCTAGTCATTACTCCCCCCTCTCCCAAGATCAGGAATAAGCACACAATTTACTGTTTTTTTACAAATTAATGCTTTAACTCAATATTCATTAAGTTAAAGTCACAAAATGGCAGATCGGAACTAAAGTTACCACCAATTTAGCCGTTACGCCTCACGTGGGTTCGCGGATGAACAATACCATAGAGTGGATTGTCCAAAAATACTTGACTATATAAGCAATTATTAATACAGTATCCCGTGAAGCAGTGTTTTACTACTTACGGCCCGACTGGAACAATGGATATCAGGACATACACACAGACTCAAGCTGTCTCAAATGGGGTAACCCCTTTTAGAATCAGTAGCATAGAGCAGTTACCAACACTTGCTCAGGATGAGTCGTGTCATATTATCAAGCAGTATTTCGACTATCTTGAGCGCACCCTGTCGAATCAGGAGGCCATAGTCGACGTCGAGCAACTGCGTGATATGCTCAACGAAGTCTCCGGCTTCATCCGTTCCAATAAAAGCCAGCTCAGGGCTGACGGCTACAGCCGCATGCTGAAGCGTTTGAACAGTATCTACGCTCAGGGCCTGCGCAATACCAATGACCGGGCCTTCACCCGCACTGCAGTCAACTTTGCCGACATATTGAACACAGTGAGTCAGAGCTTTCCGAGCTACGACTACAGTGAATCAGTTGGACTGCTGCTGCACTACATGCACAAAATGTTCAACTATCGGGAAGAGGGATGGATCGAGGTGTTCGAACACCTGATCTCAATGTCCGACTCGCTCGAGATCATGCAGCTGATCAAAACTCAACACCTTCAGGAGATCCAAAACTGGGTTGAAGAGGGCGTGGACAATCTGTTCGCCCTGATGGATGAACAACTGGAAGTCATCGACAACATCGATGCTGATATCCTGTTGCTTGACCAGGAACTGCTGCAGCGCCGCAAGGCTTTCTCCAAACAAACCCGAGCCACTCAATCTGAACTGGTGATTCCTATCTCCAGAGCCCGTGATAAGCAGTTGATCCAGGACCTTTTTGATCGGCGAGCCCAGCTGATCACTGAACGGGTCGGCAAACTGGAACTGGCAGACCTGCTGGATGAGAACATCCAGGAATTTACCGATCGTCTGATTGAGATACGGCGCAGTGCAATGATCCAGCTCGTGTGGAGCAATCCTGCCAGTCACTAAACCATCTCCAGCAGTCAAGCGAACATGAAACAAATGGCCTGATCATCTCAGGCCATTTTTTTTGATACGGGAAAACTCACTGCCCCAGTGAATTCGTAAATGTCAGCCTGATTAGGGCCTGCTGCCACGAACCGTTGCTCGTCGCCCATTTGGAACAACCAAACTACACGCCATGCATCTTGATTGGCGCTTTTTCAGGCACAACAGGACGTATTGGATACGTGTTAACAGGCCCTAAGAGACCTTAAACCGATCCATCTCTTCAGTCAGGACTCTGGAGAGCCCTTTCAGGTCCCGTACAACGCTGCTTGTGTTGTTGGATTGGGCTGAAGTCTCATCTGCACTTTTGGAGATTCTCTGAATATTCTGGTTCATCTCCTCCGTGGTGGCACGCTGCTGATCAGCTGCCGCAGACACCTGGGAGCCGAGCTGATTGATCAGTTCAATCTTCTGCTGCACGGAATCCAGGGTATCCCCAATGGTGGTTGCCTGCTGAGATGACTCTTCGGCATGGCTGACACTGACCGCCATAACATCAACCGCCTCATTGACCCCCGCCTGCAACGCGGAGATGATCTGCTCGATCTCTTTGGTCGAGTCCTGGGTTCTACCAGCCAGGGTTCTCACCTCATCTGCCACCACCGCAAAACCTCTTCCCTGCTCACCGGCACGCGCCGCCTCAATCGCCGCATTCAGTGCCAATAGATTGGTCTGTTCAGCAATGCTCTTGATCACCTCGAGTACCACACCGATCTGCTGGCTTTCTTCAACCAGAGTCTGGATGACATCACTGCCCTTACGGATCTTTTCAGTCAAGGTACCGATGCTCTGTACCGACTGTTTGACGATCCGGTTGCCCTCTTCTGTCGCGGTCATCGAATCTGTCGCGGAGCTTGCCAGATGATTGATATTCTCAGAGACATGGGTTGCACTGGCGGTCATTTCACTCAACGAAGTCGCCAACAGATCCAGTTCCTGTTTCTGGTGCGTCACGGCAAGGTTGGTTTTTTCAGATGAGTTGTTTACCTCATCAATCGTCATAACCAGACTCTCGGAGGTATTGGCCACCTTACCCACCAATCCGCTCAGGTCATAGTTCATTTTCTGCATCGCACCGAGTAATCGTTTGAATTCATCGTTACGATTGCAGGTAATCTCCTGTGAAAGGTCGCCGGAGGCGATTCGTTCCATATGCTGGACGCCCATATCGAGTGGCTTCAATGCAATCTTCATATAAAGCATCACCCCGAGCATGAGCAAGCCAAGCATCACCACAGCAATGGTATAACTGATGATGATCAGTCTCTGCTGGGATTTGGCATTTTCAGTGATATCTTCGATCGACACCATTCTGCCAACCAGCTTGCCATCCGTGCTGAGCAAGGGCAAAGAGCCAACTCCCAGAATACTCTCCTGCCAACTGACCTCATGGTAACTCTGCTGATCACCCTGATGATTTTCCAGATCGGGATAGGTATCTGTAGTCGTGGCAGCCACTTTGCCGCTATCTGTCTTGAAAATAATCTCCCTGCCATTTGCCGCTTTGATTTTTTCTGCGACGGCATCGAGCCCTTTTTCATAGACACCGACACCAACCAGATCGGAGCGATCATAGATTGGGAAAGCCACCAGATTTACCAGACGCCCATCAGCTGTCAGCTCAAATCCATCCGCCGATTTGCCTGTGGCGATGGCTTGATTCGCCACTTCCGGGCTCTGACTGACGCCATCCAGGGAGCTGAAGCCGATTCGACCATCCTTGGCAAGGATCATCACATTGTCTGCAATCCCCATTGCCTGCAATCGGGTTGCGGTTGGTCCTACGGCATCTCTAACACCCTCTTTACTAAACCGATAGAGTGACGCACTGAGTTTGCGATTCCGGGTTAGCGAGGTGAAATTTGCCGCCATGGTTGAACGTTCGTTTTCACCGATGGCGCGCCAGAGATCTTCGAGTCCGGCCAGGTAGGACATCTGATAATCACTGTTTTTCCTATCGTAGAGATGCTGTCCCAAAGAGAACAGCACGATGGTGAAAACCAGCGTCGCCAGACCAATCACAAGACTGAGCCTGAGCTTAAGCGAGAGTCGATTTAGCAATGTCATCAGAGATCTCCGACGGGAGCTTCAACCAAGTGGTTTGCCGTTATCATGGCACGCCGGGATACACTCCCAGCGCACCGCTTCGGCATTACTCAACCGGATAACCTGCCGTTGTCCAGCCTGGAAACCCATCTCTGAAATAATAGACTTTGCTCCAGCCCCACTCCACAGCCAAAGCAGCGCCCCAACTGGAGCGATCACAGCCCTCTGCATTGCAGTAGAAGACAACCGCCTCATCTTTGGGAACTTCCGCAGCCAGCGAGTCTGCTGTCAGTTGTTGATTCGGAGTACCCGGGTCATACTCAATATTCAAAGCACCTGGGATACGGCCGGCTTCATACTGTTCCGGCTTACGGGGATCGATAAACCAGGCTCTGGCTTTCCAAAGCTCGTGGGCTTTGGCGCTGTCGACGGTGGTGGCGCCGGTAACGGTTGCTGGGGAGACATAACTTTTATCCGTTTTGACTGGCAGATCGACAGCAAATGCAGAACCGGAAAATAAAAGACAAAGCGATACTAAGGTACTTTTGGCCACAGATTTCATCGAATAATCTCCTTGGTGAATTATATTTAACACTGTTCATTCGATACTTATTGAGGGTGTATCAGAATTCAGTTTTTATAAGTCGAATCCATCGATCAGTTTTCACGTGAGATTCGAGCTTGATTTGTAATCTCCATTTCTTACTCGACTGTTATTTGTAAAACTTTAATTGAGTTATTGTTTTAACAGACCAACCTCGTATTTCGCCCATCGCTCTATTAGGGCCTGTCAACACCGATCCAATCGGCCCTACTGTATAGACGCTTAATTGAATACCATTAAAATCCCAAGCCAGTGTCATTTTCAATGCCAGTAATTCAGTATTTGATTATTTAAACCAATACCTCACACAATCCGCTCTTAAGATAACTGGGATATGTTGTAACACTTGTTTTTTCTATCGTAGAGATTGGCAATAGAAATATGGCCTGATCCGTCAATAGTTAAAAAAATTATTGCTAGCAGTAAAGACAGACAGCACTGACGATTGGTTTAGGGTGCAATCCGCAACCGCGGACCAATCATGTTAGACAACATAGCAGAATAAAACAGATGGATACTGTCCGTATGCCCATAGCCATAACCGGTATTCCTGAGCAGGAACATTAGCGTCAAACCACCACTCAGCCATCTAATATTTATTGTTGTAGGTTCCTACTTCTCAACTTCCATCCTGAGTGCAAACAACCTTTCTATAGCGCTGCACACGATCCATATAACCAAGCCACACCGGAGACCAACTCAAAGGTTATCAGTCAGACAGATTCAAGACAGGACTACTGGCACTTGCCGGTTCAACAGGCAAAGAAATAAAGGCATGATCGTTCTTACCGTGGCAGGTCATGCAGGCCTGATTCAGCTTAACAAATGCTGGTTTGAAGAACTTCCAGTTTCTGGATGCTACCCCATCACTGATTGCCGGAATTCCTGTCTCAATGAACTCCTGTGCTGTTTCAGCCCGTTTAGGTCTGGCCAACTGAACAACCTTGATCAGTTTCTCAATCTCTTCCACCTGATACTGAGCAAACTCCCAACGACCCTGTTTAGCTGCCCAGTAGAGATTCTTGTAGCGCTCACCAATTTCAAACATCCAGTGGGAAGTTCCGGGCACCAGCTTAACCAGGTTAGCCAGTTGCTCTGACGGCTCACTCTTTTCGCGCCAATCAGCTTGTGAGGTAAAAACAGAAAACAGCAGGAACAACAGAACAACGATCAAGGTCTTCATATAACATCCGCATAGTTAAACAGCCATACCTTTTCCAACAATACCTACATCGGTGTGATAACAGCCTGTCATCGGAGGAAGTCATCTCAAGGTGTTGATTCAGGTCCCAGCACAAGACCCGGCAGATCAGTAATGGCCAATCAAATCGGCTCAGTGATTATATATTCTGAGCCATCATTAAGGAGGGGGAAGTCTATTATTTTACGCAGGCACAAAAAACCCGGCGATGCCGGGTTTTTTGTAACATACTAAAATATGGTAGCAAGGGGCAGATTCGAACTGCCGACCCCAGCATTATGAGTGCTGTGCTCTAACCAACTGAGCTACCTTGCCATATACGCATGAAGGGCGTGAAATATACTGATGCTGCAGCCAAGTGTCAAATCAGACATTGAAACGAAAATGGATCACATCCCCGTCACTCACCACGTACTCCTTCCCTTCCGAGCGTAACTTTCCCGCTTCCCTGGCACCCTGCTCCCCTTTACAGGCGACGAAATCGTCATAAGCAATTACCTCAGCACGGATGAATCCCCGCTCGAAGTCGGTGTGGATAACCCCGGCAGCCTGGGGTGCGGTGGCTTCGGCGGGAATCGTCCAGGCCCGCACCTCTTTCTCACCAGCGGTAAAGTAGGTATCCAGACCCAGTAGCTGGTATCCGGCACGGACAACCCGATTCAGTCCTGGCTCTTCCAGACCCATGTCAGCCAGAAACTCGCCCCTTTCTTCCTCATCCAGCTCCACAATTTCAGCCTCAATGGCGGCACAGACCGCTACCACTTCGGCACCCTCTTCAGCAGCCAGGGCTTGAAGCGTCTGCAGATGAGGATTGTCGGTAAACCCCTCCTCATCAACATTGGCGATATAGAGCACAGGTTTGACGGTCAGCAGAAACAGATCCCGCAGTTCGATCAGCTGCTCCTCACTCAATGCCATACTGCGTACTGGATTACCCTCATTCAGGTGGTCACGAACCAACTCCAGCAGCTCTTTACGGGCAAGAACCTTTTTATCTCCGGTTTTCGCCTGTCGCGCGGTTTTGTCGAGTCCCTTCTCCACCGACTCCAGGTCGGCCAGGGCCAATTCCGTATTGATGACTTCCACATCACCGGCCGGATCGACCCGACCCGCCACATGCACAACATCGTCATTCTCAAAACAGCGCACCACCTGGGCAATGGCATCGGTTTCACGAATATTGGCGAGAAACTTGTTACCCAGCCCCTCTCCCTTGGAGGCACCCGCCACCAGGCCGGCGATATCGACAAACTGCATACTGGTGGGGATGACCGCCTGAGGATTGACGATCGATGCGATCACATCGAGCCGGTGATCGGGCAGGGGTACCACCCCGACATTGGGATCAATGGTGCAAAAGGGGTAGTTTTCCGCTGCAATCGTCGCCTTGGTCAAGGCGTTGAAAAGAGTGGATTTGCCCACATTCGGCAAACCGACGATACCGCATTTGAAACCCATGAATGCTGCCCCTGAGAAAAAAAGGAGCCAGCATACCGGAAACGGCGCTGATTGGCACCACTACTGAATTGTGAACAGCTTACCGAAGTTGGCGATCTGCAGAATTTCCAGCACGGCGTCGTTGCCGTTGATCAACATCACATTGTTCTCCTGAACCGCGCTGTGCTCACGCAGCTGCAGCAACATGCCCATCGCAGAACTGTCCAGATAATCTGTCTCTGCCAGATCAACGACAAACAGCTTCTCACCCTTTGGGTAGGTCTTATAGGCCTGCATGAAGTCCTGATGAGTTGAAAAATCAAAACGGCCGGCGATTTTCAGTGTCACGGTCTTTTCGTCATCAGATAGTGCAGAGGATATGGACATGGCTGGCCTCGTTGTTTGTAGAAGTTGCTATCACTCATTATCGTCACAGCCGTCCATTGCTTAAATCGAATTGATTGTCTCACCATCGCACCTTGCGGCGCTATTCAGATGCAACAGGTGCTGATTTCATCAACAGCTCTGCCAGGGCTTTAAACTCTTTTGCCGACTGACTGTTGGGTTTGTATTCAAATATTGTACGCCCCGCCCCAGGGCACTCGGCAATGGCAGCCGCCTCGCGTATCGTAATCTCCAACAACTGATCCGGAAAGTGTTTTTGTAATTTCTCAGCGATATCCTTCGACAGTTTTCTGCGTGGAAAAAAGCGATTCAAGGCGATCCATTGAGTTAAGGGCTTGGACAGATAGGGTTCGAATTTCTTTAATGTTTTCAGCATCATGACCAATCCATTCAAGGACATATGATCGGCACAGAGCGGAATCAGGGCCTCGTCTGCGGCAAAAATCGCGTTCGCCACCAACAGTCCGGCTGAGGGAGGGCAATCGAACAGCACAAAATCCTGGTCTGCTGACATACCCTGCAAACCCTGCTGCAACAACCGGGCACGGGTTGCCCCGCCATCCTGGAGATACTCGATCTCCTGCAGTTTTTCACCAGCCGGAATCAGGGTCAGCAGGTCACGGATACCCTGTCTGACATCAGTGATCCCCTGCTGCTGCAACAGAACCTGATCGATTCCCTTTGTGGGTGCACGGAACAGACCATAGCTCGAAGCCAATTGCCCCTGGGGATCCAGATCGATCACCGTGACCCGCTGACCAGCCAGTGCCAGGGCATGCCCCAGGTTGGTGGTTAGGGTGGTTTTACCCACACCACCTTTCTGATTAATCAGTGCAATTCGCCTCATGCGGTTTCCTGTTCGATGATCTTGATAACTTTGCCACCCCTCAGGGGTAGATCAGCACTCACTCCGTCTGCCATATTGATGCTGAGGTCTTTGATATAAAAGAAAAATAGTGTCACTATTTTAGTTTGGCTCCCAATTCAACAGATGCTTACAAGACCCGGATACCATCTGCTGCAAGGATCAAAACCAATGCCTGGAAATTCCCTTGCCCCGTCGCAATGGACTCACAGATGATGGCAAAAGAGTCCCAAATGGCGTTAACGGGTAATTACCTGCAATCCCCAGGTAATTATTGATAGGTAAAAAATTTCAATCAACACAAGACCCTACAGTGACTATCGACCCTGAAACCCGATTCTTTAAGACCACTCGAGAGGAAACCGTGCTGAATACTGTCTTGCATAAGTGTCTGATATATCTCAGCAGACCCCTCATGATCTGAGGTAAACTCACCAATATAGGTTTGTTGTTATTCTGATTGACATGTATCACAAGCAATTTTACACACTACTCTGGTTGTCATTGATGAGCTGCTCGCTCATGGCAGTCACTTTTGACCTGCCTGAAGCGGGTGACGATCTGGTGGGACGATCCTTTCGATACACCACACACTATGAGGAGACATTCTCCGACATCGCGCGGATCTATGACATAGGCTATCGGCAGATGGTTGCCGCCAATCCCGAGGTGGATCCCTGGCTGCCTGGAGAAGGCAGTGAGATTGTCATCCCGCAACAGTACATTCTCCCCCCTGGCCCCCGAGAAGGCATCGTTATCAATCTCGCAGAACTGCGTCTCTACTACTACCCCAAGAACAGACCTGTGGTGGTCACCTATCCAATCGGCATTGGAAGGGAGGGTTGGAGTACCCCGACGGGCAAAACCTCCGTAATCGGCAAAAAGAAGGATCCCAGCTGGACAGTACCGGAATCGATACTCAAGGAGCACGAAGAGCAGGGTGATCCGCTACCGGATGTAGTTCCTCCCGGACCGGATAATCCGCTTGGCAGCCATGCCATCTATCTGGGTATGAGTGGCTATCTGCTGCACGGCACCAACAAACCCTATGGGGTGGGCATGCGGGTCAGTCACGGCTGCATTCGTCTCTATCCTGAGAACATCTCAAAATTTTTCAACGAAGTGGATACCGGCATTCCGGTGCGCATTATCGACAAACCCTACAAAGCCGGTTGGCTCGATGGGGAGTTGTATGTCCAGGTCCATCCACCGCTGGCTGAATATGTCGAAGAGCGAGGCCACAACCAGACTGAGCTGGTGAATGCGGTGATCAGCAAACTGATGGAAGACAAACGAAGACCCGACTGGACTCAGCTGCAGAACTATGCGGAGCAGGAAACCGGCCTACCGATGCCGCTCTACCTACTGCAGGGAGACGAGGTGGCTGACAACCACTGAATCAGAGTCTGATCCAATCAGCCGCTCCCCTGCCTCATGGCCATATAAAACAGAAAACCCCCGCAGAAAAAATCTGACGGGGGTTTCCCATAACACTCAAATCTCCGGCTGATGCCGCAGACTGGAGGTATTGGCACTTATTTGGCCATTGCTTTCTCAGACATACGTCCACAACGCTCATTACAGGCTTCAGCAGAATCCTTGGCAGCGTTCGCAGCTTTCATAGCAGCATCGGCAGTACCCTGAGCGGTAGCAGCTTCCAGTTGAGCCTCTTTCGCAGCTTTCATAGCAGCATCGGCAGCGGCCTGAGCGTTTGCGACATCAGCTTCCAGGCTGCTGTTGGTAGCACAACCTGCGAACAGACCAAGACTGAGAATCATTGCGGCGGTTTTGATGGTAGTTTTCATATTTACTCTCGATCTCTCTTATGAGTTTTTACAATATGTGGCAGACGCCCCGTACCTTTGCACCCGTGGTTTAGCGATACAGAGTTTCCCAAATAGACCCTCTCCAGGTATCTCTCGCGAATCAACCCCAATCCCGGGGTTAAGGGCTCTTTGATCTCATTTGCTCAGGTGTGGTGGCTGAAATGGATTTCAAACCCTCCACCTGTTGCCGATTCAATCAGTAGCACCAACAACTTTCAACGGTCTATATGGGACGCTCCCAAAGTATCAGGTCATACCCTGTTTCGCTCGACTTGCCCCCTATTGGTTAACAGGGTGCTGTATCGGGTAGAACATTGTAAGACCTGCTCTTCACCGTTAAACACGTATCTAAAAACTTCAGGCTGTAAAGAGCGGTAACATCTGGCACGGAAGCTTGATCCAAAAGTTAAACAAATTCAATGGCAAGATTCCAACTTTTAGAACTTTTTTGCAAATAATCACCCCTGACAGCTCAATAAACAGGGTTAATCGGGCCTGTGAACAGTTCCCTAGGCTATCTCAATCGATTTTTGCCATCCCCACACCCCGTGGATCACTGGCCGCATCAATCTGACCTGTGGATTTATCCCAGACTACAGCCTGCATATTGCCGTATCGGTTCTTCAGGGGTTTGAAATTGTGCCCCATCTCGGTCAACTGCCCAATCAGCGTCTCACTGAGGGCGTCAGTTTCCATCTGTATCACGTCGGGCAGATACTGATGGTGGAAACGGGGACGGCTGACCCAGGCCTGAGGTCCACGCCCCTCGGCCATCTCCAGGATACCGAGCAACACCATGGTGATGATCCGACTCCCACCAGGGGTACCGAGAATGGCGATACGCTGGGAATCCTCAACAAAGGTGGGGGTCATGCTCGACAGCATACGTTTCCCCCCCTCAATGGCGTTTGCCTCCCCACCCACAAGTCCGTAAACATTCGGTACTCCCGGGCTTGCGGAGAAGTCATCCATCTCATCATTCAGCAGAACCCCGGTGCCGGGAACCACAACACCGGCGCCAAAGGGGTAGTTGATACTCAGCGTGGCCGCAACCCGGTTACCCTCCCGGTCGAGGATGGAGAAATGGGTGGTATCCTGCCCCTCGGCAGTGGATATTTCGGTCTGCTTCGGGCTGGGGGTCGCCCGTTGCATATCGATACTCCGGGCCAGACCCGCCCCGTAGAGGGGATGAATCAGTTTCTCCACCGGCACCTGAACATAGTCCGGGTCGCCTAGGTATTCTGCCCGGTCACGATAGGCCCGACGCATCGCCTCGACCAGCAGATGGGTTTTCTGCGGCTCGGGCAATTCCGCATAGTTATTCTCTTGCAAGATATTGAGAATGGTGAGGATTGCAATCCCCCCGGATGAGGGAGGCGCAGCACTGGTGATGCGCATCCCCTGATAGTGACCGATAATTGGGCGTCGCTCCACAACCCGATAGTCGTGCAGATCCTGCATCGTCCAGATGCCGCCTGCCGATTGAACGCCATCGACCAGCCGCTGCGCCAATTCACCCCGATAAAAGCCATCAGCGCCCTGCTCTGCCAAGACCCTCAAGGTGGCTGCCAGATCGGGTTGTTTGATCAGATGCCCAGCAGGAGGCACCTCCCCCTGCAGCAAAAACTGCCCAGCGGAGGCGTCATGGGACTGCAGCACCGGCAGGCGCCATGTGGCCATGCGCCGATAGTAGTCATCGACGGCAAACCCCATGTCGGCAACCTCAATGGCTGGCTTCAGCAGATCAGCGAGGGGCAGTCTCCCATAGTTTTCTGTCAAGTGGGCCAGTGCTGCCGGAACACCGGGTATGCCGGCCGCCAGGGCACCATCAATCGACTTGTCTGCCACCACGTCACCCTGCGCATCCAGATAGAGATCCCGATGTGCGGCCAAGGGCGCCCGTTCACGGCCATCCAGCATGGTCTGGAAGCCGTCACTGGCCCGATGCAGCAACCAGAACCCACCACCGCCCAGTCCGGAACTGTAGGGTTCGACGACCGCCAGAACCGCAGTCACCGCCACCGCCGCGTCGAAGGCGTTACCCCCCTTTCTGAGGATTTCATGGCCCGCTTGAGTAGCCAGGGGATGGGCGGAAGCGATAGCCGCCTTGGCGGGCTTTTGCGCAGCCCAGAGCTGGCTGTAACAGCCAAGCAAAATAATAAGGCTCCACAGGGGAGCCTTATACAATCTCATGACTCGCGTCATCATCTAGTCGGATTCACCGGTAATCTTCAGATACTTGCTGTAGAGCTGTTCGTAACTCTCTTCATGCTCCGGATCTTTCGGAATACAATCAACCGGGCAGACTTCGACGCACTGGGAGGTTTCGTAGTGCCCAACACATTCCGTACAGAGGTCTGCTTCAATTTCATAGATTTCATCACCCTGTGTGATTGCCCCATTGGGACATTCGGGTTCACATACATCACAATTGATGCATTCATCGGTGATCAATAAAGCCATGCGGTTCTCTCCTACTTGTTCGGATGATTGTCTGTTGCTGGGGCTGACGATCGATCAACCCACCCTGATTAATAAGCGCCACCTCTGTAATGGCGCGGGAATTTTAGGCTAGCCATAGCGTTGACTCAATGCATTTTGTACAGCCGGATGGGTAAATTCAGATACATCCCCGCCCAATGCGGCGATTTCTCTGACCAAACCGGAGGATATGAAGGCAAATTGCTCAGCGGGTGTGAGAAACAGAGTTTCAATTTCCGGGGAGAGCCGCCGATTCATACCTGCCAACTGAAATTCATACTCAAAGTCGGAAACCGCGCGCAAGCCGCGCAGAATCACATTCGCCCCACACTCCTTCACGAAGTCCACCAACAGCGTATCAAAAGCGAGAATCTCGACATTCTCGATACCCCCCAGCACGGTATGAGCCAGGGAGAGACGCTGGTCTAGGTCAAACGCAGGATTTTTACCCGGGTTTTTCGCAATCGCCAAAATCACGTGATCGAAGAGTTCGGAGGCCCTTCTGACCAGATCGCTATGGCCATTGGTGATTGGATCAAATGTTCCGGGGTATACGGCTCTAATCATATGTTGCTATCAATTGAACAAGATAATCATAATATCAGGCTTGAAAGTTATGAATGATAATTCTCACCCCAGTCTTTAACGGGTTTAAACCCACCCTCAACTAACGGTAACAGCAGAGTTTAGCAAGCTTTAGGCCATCGCTCATCCCGGAAGGGGAGCACAAGCCAAACCGTAGCGCACCTGTCCGGCACATTTATCCTTAAGCAACTGCCACCCCTCGGGTAGCACCGGCAGCGGCCTCGATACCTCATCCTCCATGTAGATACGAGCATTGTCCGCCAACCAGCCCTGGTTCAGTTTGTGACAGAGTGGCCCAAGTAGATCAGCAGAGAACGGCGGGTCGAGAAAGACCACATCGAAGGGTACAGGCGACTGCTCAAGCCACTGCAGGGCGTCGGCCCTGATCACGGACACCTGGTCCAGGTTCAGCTGCTTGCGATTCTCTTCCAGTTGCCGAACCACCGGGTTGGCGGTATCAAGCATCACCACCTGACCCGCACCTCGGGAGGCCGCCTCGATACCCAACGAGCCACTTCCGGCAAACAGGTCCAGGCAGCGTGCCCCACTTATCCAGGGCTGCAACCAGTTGAAGAGGGTTTCCCGGATACGGTCACCGGTGGGCCTGAGCCCTGGAAGCTCGGCAAATGGCAGCTTCCTGCCCCTGTGCTCACCGCCGATAATGCGGACTTGGCATGCTGAGTGATTGGCCATTGGTCGGTCTCTGATTCGTTATTCTGTTGTGCTCTGGTCCTATTCAGCGGCTTCTACCCGCTTAACCTGAGCCACAGGCGAGCTGAATCTTCCCACCTGAACTCTGACCAGGCGATCTGAATCGACCCGGCGTCGGAAAGCATCACGGATCTGCTCCTTACTGACCGCCTTGATCCTGTCGACAAACCGATCGAGATAATCGAGAGGCAGATCATAGAAGCCAATGACCGCAAGATATTCAACTATCTTGCCGTTGGATGCGATCCGTAGCGGAAACCCACCGGTGATGTTCTGTTTCGCCGCCTGCAGCTCCTCATCAGTCGGTCCCTCAGTGATGTAACGCTGAAGGGTATCCTTGACCACCTTTAGCGCCTCATCCGCCTGTTCGTTTTTGGTCTGCAAACCAACCTGAAAGAGGCCCAGCTGGCGCATCGGAATGAAGAAACTGTAGACGCTGTAACTCAAGCCACGCTTCTCTCGCACCTCCTCACTCAACAGTGAAACCAGTCCACTGCCACCAAGTATATGATTCCCCACATAGAGCGGAAAATAGTCCTCATCACCCCGTTTCAGACCAGGTTGCCCAAGATAGAGGTGGGATTGGGTCGATGGAAAGGGAATCTGCTTGATCACCCCTTTTTCAAGGGACGGTACCGGCGGCAGAGAAGGCATTGCTTCCCCTGACGGCAGACCGCCCACAGCCTCTTCGGCGATAATCGCGGCAAGATTCTCATCGACCGCACCGACAATCGCAACCACCGCATTTTTTGCCACATAGAGTCGCTGGTGGGTCTTTACAATCTCTTCACGGGTGATCGACTCAACAGACTCACGACTTCCCGAAGGGTCCGAAGCGTAGGGATGAGTGCCGTAGACCAGCTCATAGAGTTGTTTTTTACCGACACTGCCGGGAGACTGCTCATCCTGCAACAGGCCGGCCAGTATGGATTGACGCTCCCGCTCGATATCCTCCTGGGTGAAGCTGGGACTCGCCAGGATTGCCGAGAGGGTTTCCAGAGATGTATCCAGGACCTCAGGCTCGGTCAGGGACCGGACGGCAACCCAGGCCATATCCCTTAAAGAGCCCGATTCCAGCTGTGATCCAACCCCTTCGATCCGTTGCGCGATCTGATTGGCATCCCATTTCCCGGCACCTTCGGTCAACAGACTGTTGGTGAAGGAGGTTATGCCGGCTTTATCCCCATCTCTGGCACTGCCGGCATCGAACACGACCCGCACATCGACCATCGGGATTTCCGGCGCATGGACATACAGCACCTTGGCCCCATTGCCGGTTTGCCAGGTCTCGATTTTGGGTGAGGCCTGCAGAAGGCCCGCAAAGCCGATTATCACAACTAGGAGCAGCATACGCAGACTGTTATTGGCCATGACGACCTCCTGCAGCGGAGTGACGTGTGACGTTATCCTCCATCGGTAGGGGCTCCAATACGGCAACCGTAAGGTTGTCATCGACCAGATATTTCTCAGCCACCTGCTTGACCTGCTCGGCGGTAACGGCATTCAGCTTGTCCACAAACTCGTCACCAAGACGCCAATCGAGGCCAACGGTCTCCAGCTGCCCGATCAGCATCGCCTGGTAAAACACAGAGTCCTTTTCGAATACCTTTGAAGCGGTAATCTGTTTGCGTACCCGCTGCATCTCTTCATCGGTCACCAGCTCTGTTTTGAAGCGGCCCAGCTCTTTCAGGATGGCTTTTTCCACGATCTCAATCGGGGTGCCCGGCCTGGGCACTGCATCGAGCACCAGCATACCCGGCAGACGGGAGAAAGCGTTGTAACTGGTATCCACCGAGACCGCCAATTCGCTGCCGCGAATCAGGTTACTGGCGAGGCGGGCACTGGCGCCGCCATCGAGAATGTATGCCAGCATCTCCAGTGCATAGGGTTCCCAATCCTGATCTGTCTTACCGATCACCGGGGTTTTGAATCCCATCACCATATAGGGCTGGCGCGCCGGCACCTTCAGTGCCATCCGTTTGACGCCTCTCTGCTGAGGCTCCTCTCTCGGCTTGTTGATCGCCACCGGTTCCGGTTTGAGGACACCGAAGTAGCGCTCTGCCAGACGAATCACCTGATCCGGTTCGACATCCCCGACAACCACCAGTGTGGCGTTGTTGGGGGCATACCACTTGCGGTACCAGACCTGAAGGTCCTCCACCTGCAGCGAGTCCAGGTCGGACATCCAGCCAATCACCGGTATCCGGTATGGTGAAGCCTGGTAGGCACCGGTGAGAAACAGCTCGTAGGTCAGGGATTGGGGCTTGTCTTCTGTGCGCATTCGCCGCTCCTCCTTGACCACCTCAACCTCTTTTTTGAACTCCGCTTCCGGCAGCTGAAGATTTCTCATTCTATCTGCCTCCAGCTCGAAAGAGACCTCCAGACGGTCACTCGCCAGGGTCTGATAGTAGGCGGTATAGTCACGGCCGGTAAATGCGTTCTCATTGCCCCCGTTGGCGGCAATGATCCGGGAAAACTCGCCAGGGGCATGGTTGTCGGTACCTTTGAACATCATGTGCTCAAGCACATGGGAGACACCGGTAATCCCGCCATGTTCGTAACTGGAGCCGACCTTGTACCAGACCTGGGATACCGCAATCGGTGCCCGCTTGTCCTGTTTCACGATCACCTTCATCCCATTCTTCAGCTGGTGTTCCACCACATTGGCCTGTGCGTGAGCCATGGCCATCAGCATCAGCATGAAAGTCGTCATCAATCTTCGCATTAAGGTGTTCCTTATCATCATTAATCAGTCTTTTAATGCCTCAAGTAAGGCCGAGCGGTAGAGCATCCACACCCCCAAGCAGACGACGGCACTTTAACATTGCCCTGGAGGACCTGTAGAATAGCGCCGGCTACAGCCCGCAGGCATTGTTTCAGAGGCCCGAAGGATTGTCCAAAATGGCTCCAGGCACAACAGGGCCTATTGGATTCGTATTAACAGGCCCTAGTTAAGAACCTGCGATCAGTTTAGAGTTCCAATCACCCCATTGGTGTTACCCAATATGTTCGGATTCGGTAAACGTAAAAAGTCAGCAACAGAGGAAGTCGACAAACAGCCGGCGGCGGAAGAGAGCACAGGCCTCTTCTCCCGCCTGCAACAGCGGCTGTCACGCACCCGGCACAATCTGACCGATGGCCTGGCCAACCTGGTGATGGGACGTAAAACCATCGATGAGGATCTGCTGGAGGAGCTGGAGACCCTGCTGCTTACCGCCGATGTGGGCGTCGATGCCACCAGCCGTATCATCGACGACTTGACGGAACGGGTGAAACGCAAATCCCTCAACGACCCGGAAGCCCTGACCCAGGCGCTGAAACAGCATCTGCTTGAGATTCTTCAGGGCTGCGACAAGCCGGTCGAGAACAGAGAGGACGGCAAACCGATGGTGATGGTGATGGTCGGCATCAACGGCGCCGGCAAGACCACAACCATCGGTAAACTGGCGAGAAAGTTCCAAATCGACGGTGAATCCGTCATGCTTGCCGCCGGTGACACTTTTCGCGCCGCTGCGGTGGAACAGTTGCAGACCTGGGGTGAGCGAAACCAGATTCCGGTGATTGCCCAACATACCGGAGCAGACGCCGCCTCCGTGGTGTTTGATGCACTTCAAGCGGCCACCTCCCGGCAGGTGGATGTTCTGATTGCAGATACAGCCGGCCGGCTACATACTAAAACCAATCTCATGGAAGAGCTGGCCAAGATCACCCGGGTGATGAAGAAAATCGACCCGCAAGCGCCCCATGAGGTGTTGCTGGTGGTGGATGCGGGAACCGGCCAGAATGCGGTCAACCAGGCCCTGCAGTTCAACGAGTCTGTCGGCCTGACCGGCCTGGTGGTCACCAAGCTGGATGGCACCGCCAAAGGTGGTGTGGTGTTCGCCATAGCGGATAAGGTCAAGGTGCCGATCAGATTCATCGGCGTCGGTGAATCGATTGAAGACCTGCGTGAATTTGATCCCAAGGAGTTTGTCGAGGCACTGTTTGAAACTGATACGACGGATTAAGACATTTGATTCACTTTGACAATGTCAGCAAGCGCTATCCGGGTGGACATACCGGACTGAGTAACATCAATCTGCGCATCGACGCGGAAGAGATGGTCTTTCTCACCGGCCATTCGGGAGCCGGCAAAAGTACCCTGCTGAAACTGATTGGACTGCTGGAGCGCTCCAGTGGCGGACAGGTACATGTCAATGGCCGCAACCTGACCCGGCTGAAGAACCGTCAGATCCCCTACCACCGCCGAGAGGTGGGTATGATTTTCCAAGACCATCGCCTGCTGCACGACCGCACCGTATTCGACAATGTGGCCCTACCCCTGGTGGTCTCCGGATTGGGTCATAAAGAGATCGGCAGAAGGGTCCGGGCCGCCCTCGACAAAGTTGGTCTGCTGCATAAGGAGAAGAGTGCCCCGATCACCCTCTCGGGTGGTGAACAGCAACGTGTCGGTATTGCCCGGGCGGTGGTCAGCAAACCGCCACTGGTGTTGGCAGATGAGCCCACCGGCAACCTGGATCCGGAACTGTCGAAAGAGATCATGGAGCTCTTCTCTCAGTTCAACAAGGTCGGGGTAACCCTGCTCATTGCCACCCATGACCTGGCCCTGGTCAGCAGTATGAATCGACGCATCCTGACACTGGCCAACGGCGCATTGAGTCATGACACCAAGACGGAGTACCGGGATGTCACTTAAGTCTCGACTCCTTTCAATGCCGGGAATCTGGTTACAGAGACATGCCCAGGTCGCCCTCTCCAGCCTCGGCAGACTGGTGGGGAATCGCCTCTCCTCCCTGATGACCTGTGCGGTTATCGGCATCGCCCTGGCGCTGCCGGTCGGATTGCATGTGATGCTGAGCAACCTCAACACGATCAGTGGCGGATGGGAGAGCGGCGCCAGTATCTCTCTGTTTCTTGATCAGAATATCAGCAACGATAAAGCCCGCTCCCTGGCTGAGACACTACGTCAGCACACACGTATTGAAACCGTCGAGCTGATCAATCGTGAAACGGCACTCGAAGAGTTTCAACGTCTCAGCGGCTATGCGGACGCACTCCAGGCCCTCGATAGCAACCCGCTGCCCAATCTGCTGGTAATTCAGCCGAAAGTTGAATACACCACAGCGGAGACAGCAGAGAAGCTCGCCCAGGAGTTACGACTGCTGCCGGAGGCGGATATTGTTCAACTCGATCTGCAATGGGTCAGACGCCTGCAGGCCATCACCGTGATCGCACAGCGGGCCGTGGTGGTTCTGGCGGCCCTACTCAGCATGGCGGTTTTATTGATCGTGGGAAACACCATCCGGCTGGAGATCCAGAACCGCCGCACCGAGATCGAGATCACCAAGCTGATCGGCGCCACCAACGCTTTCATCCGCAGACCCTTTCTCTATACCGGATTCTGGTATGGCCTGTTCGGCGGGCTGATCGCCTGGTTTCTGGTTGCCCTGTCGCTGATTCTGCTCAGCGGTCCCATCGCCAAGCTGGCCCAGCTCTACCAGAGCTCATTCGATTTAAGCTCACTCGACCCAATCACAGTCCTGGTACTGCTATCCGGTAGCGCCCTGTTGGGCCTGACCGGCTCCTGGCTTGCAGTCGGCCGCCACTTGAGCGCGATTGAACCAAGCTAGCGCACTAACTAATTGAATAGTCGAACATAAAACCACACATACCCTATTGAACTTTCTACCCCATAACCGGTCAGAATGGTCAGTTATTGGCACTCCTGCATAGAGAGTGCTAATATTCTACATCAAGCAAACTGGGGTAACCTGCATGAGTAAAGAGATCGCACTGGCCACCTTGCCCACGGGTAACATGGATAGCTACATCAGCGCAGCTTTTCAGCTGCCTATGCTGAGTGCCGAAGAGGAGCACTCATTGGCGGTTCGCCTGCGTGATCAGAAAGACCTTCAGGCGGCCCAGGCCCTGATCACATCCCACATCCGTTTCGTTGTCCGTATCGCCAGAAACTACAGTGGTTACGGACTGGCCCTGCCCGACCTGATCCAGGAGGGTACCGTCGGCCTGATGAAAGCGGTCAAGCGTTTTGACCCGGACATGGGGGTCCGACTGGTCTCCTTTGCCGTGCATTGGATCAAGGCCGAAATTCATGAGTTCATTCTTAAGAACTGGCGCATCGTCAAGGTGGCAACCACCAAGGCGCAACGCAAACTGTTCTTCAACCTTCGCAGCTCCAAAAAACGCCTTGGCTGGTTCTCCAAGGAAGAGGTCGATCGCGTCGCCCAGGACCTGGGCGTGAAACCTGAAACCGTACTGGAAATGGAGTCCAGGCTTTCCGGTCAGGATATCGCGTTTGACGGTCCGAGCCAGGAGAGCGATGAGCAGGTAACACCGACACCCGCCGGCTATCTCAGCGACATGCGCATGGAGCCCGCCTCGATACTCGAAGCGGTGGACAGCGAGAGCCAGATGAAACAGAAGCTGATGAGCGCCATTCAGGATCTGGATGAGAGAAGTCGGCAGATACTGGAAGCACGCTGGCTGAGTGATAAGAAAACCACCCTGCATGAGTTGGCAGACAGATTTAAGGTTTCAGCAGAACGCATCCGCCAGATTGAGCAGGGAGCGATGAAAAAACTGAAGTCCCAGCTTGCCCTATAGGCCCTATAACCCAGCATCGGTAAACCCTGCCATCCGCCGAACCAACAAGATTGGCGGATGTTTATAGCGCCCTGGTAACCACTACCACGCTCTAAAGCTATCCAAGCCCCGGCCGATTCTTACTAGAAGGGAATCATCTTTAGATTGGATTTATAGAGGATCATCCTTTAATTCCCAACAGATCCGGATGAATGGGTCAGAAAAGCGTTTGCCGGGCATCATGGAAGAGAGCCGGGAAATGAGTTCCTGGGCCTTGGCCTAGTGAGGGTATAATGGCAGAAAGAGATTTTACATTTGAAAGAAGCTTTATAGATCAGCCTAAGGTAACCTTCTGTTTCGAGTACTAAGCTGCTTACCGAAACTGATGCATTAAGATTTCAGAGCATGGATTAGCTTAAACCCTATGCCCGAACACTCCCATCTCCCCGCCAAGGTTTTCATCGCAGTGTTGATGTTATGCCTGATGCTGCTGACGATTGCAGAAATGTCCGGTTTTTTTCCAGCAGCGGAAACCCAACCAGGCAAGAGGCTACAGGCTTATTCCGAAAACCTGGCTGATCAGCTCCATCCGTTGATCACTACCTATAACCAATCGGCACAACTGGCGGTGCTGACCAAAGGTGTCTCCGACCATCCCGCCATAACCTCACTCGTGATAGAAACCATTGAAGGGGAGATGCAGAGAGCGGTCGCACCTCACTCCGACAGTTCTCTACAGACAGACCTGATTCAGGTGCCCATTGGCGCCGGTAGCGATACTGTTGGCACCTTGTCGGTGAGTCATATGGTAATCAACACGGAGTCTGACTGGACCGCCATCGAGATCACGATCGTATGCCTCTGGACACTGCTTGCCAGTGTGATCCTCTATCTGCTTTTCAGCGATAAGTACAGCCTCGGCCTGAACTCATCCAGCGTCATTCCGGAACGGGTCAGAGCCGCATTCAATGCCCTGTCTGAGGGGTTGCTGATTCTCGATCACCGGCACCGAATCATTCTGGCGAACGACTCCTTCTGCCACAAGATTGGTGAAAGCTTCAAAAACCTGCTGGACAGCAATGCCGATGCCCTGCCATGGAAACACAGGGAAGACACGGACAAGATCGAGAAGCTCCCCTGGCATATCAGTCTCAACAATTGTGAGCAGGTCACCGGGGTGCCGATTCGACTGTCCCTGAAAGAGAGCAGCGAAAAAGCCTTTTCAGTCAACAGTGCGCCGATCTTCGATAACAACGGTCAGATCCGTGGGGTGTTGGCAACCTTCGATGATATGACTGAACTTGAAAAGCAGTATCGACAACTCAAGTCAGCACTACTGAAACTACGCAACTCCGAAAAAGCGTTGCGGAATAAAACCGTTGAGCTGGAATTTCTGGCAACCCGGGACTCATTGACCGGCTGCCTGAACCGCCGAGCATTCTTTAAAAAGTTTGACCAACTGTTCAAAGAGGCAAAGACCCTGAACCGGTCGCTGGTCTTCATCATGGTGGATATCGATCGTTTCAAATTCATCAATGACCACTATGGACATGCCAATGGCGACAAGGTCATTAAGTATGTCTCCGAAATACTCAGCAGCAATTCAAGGCCGGAAGACGTGGTCGGTCGATATGGTGGGGATGAGTTTGCCATCGTACTGCCCAATGCCACGATGGATGAAGCCAGGTCGATCGCCGAACGCTTGCGCATGGATATCCAACAGAAGTGCCACTCCCTGTTCACCAATCCGCAAACTGTCACAACCAGTATCGGCATGGCTGCCCTGGAGACCGAGGTCGAGGATTCCATGCTGCTGATAAACAACGCAGACTGCGCCCTCTACGAAGCCAAACAGCAGGGACGTAACTGTATCATTAACTGGACGCCGCAATTGAGGCATAAGACGGGCAAAGAGACGACTACTGGCAGCCATCTGTTGACCGATTCCGACTGGAAAGAGATGACAGAGGCTGAACGTCATCTGCATTCAGAAATAATGCGACTTGAGGATGTCGTCGGACATCTTGAGTCGGAGCTCGAGTTTAACCGCCAGGAGATGATCAGACGGCAGGGCAAAGATGAACTGACCGGTCTGCCAAACCGCTATATCTTCAATGATCGTATCAGTCAGGAGCTGGCGCGCTGCGAACGTAACAACAAACTAACCGCAATCATCTCGGTCGACATTGACAGCTTTTCCCGGATCAATGAGGCTTTGGGAGTTGCAACCGGCGACCAAATTCTCAAGCTGACTGCGGAACGTCTCATCGAATCCCTGCGCAAGACCGATACCATTGCTGTTGTGGATGAGCATATCGAATACGACTCACCCAACATCTCACGCATCAACAAGGATGAATTCGCCCTGATCCTCTCAGATCTCGAGGAGGTCAAATCGGTGACCTGGGTTGCTCACCGGATTCTCAGTCATCTCAAAAAACCCATGTACATTGATGACCAGGAGCTGTTCATCACATTCAGCATGGGTGTTGCGATCTATCCCCATGATGATGAAACGCCAAATGAGTTGCTGCAAAAGGCTGCCACCGCCAGACGCTCGGCGAAAGACGAACCGGGCAGCAACCACATACGGTTCTTTTCCAGGGAGATCAACCGCAAGGCATTCCACAGCATTTGGCTGGAGACCCAACTTACCAAAGCGATTTACCATCAACAGTTCGAGCTTGTCTATCAACCCAAGTTCAGTCTGTATGACGGTAACATCGTTGGCCTTGAGGCACTCGCCCGTTGGCCCCATCCAAAGGTCGGCTATATCCCCCCGGATGAGTTCATCCCGATTGCGGAACATACCGGCCTGATCAACAAGCTGGGCTTTTGGGTATTCAAAAAAGCCTGCGCTGATATGCGACGTTTACACAAAAAGGGATTCCCGGATTTGATGCTGGGGGTAAACCTGTCTGCGGTGCAATTGAGAGACAGCACTTTGGCAGATAAATTTCTCAGCGTCTGCTCAAAACGAAAAATACCGCCATCACTGATTGAACTGGAGATCACCGAAAGCACGCTGATCAAAAACTTCGAACACAGTAAGGATGTGATGAATAAAATGCATACGGCTGGAATCAACTTTGCCCTGGACGACTTTGGCAAGGGCTTCTCGTCCCTGAACTATCTTCAGAAACTGCCGATCAACAGCATCAAACTGGACCGGGAGTTCCTCAACAACACGCTACCCAATAATCAGACGCAAACCATCGTATCAGCCATCATCTCGCTGGCCAAAAGTCTGGATTTGAAGATCGTTGCCGAAGGAGTGGAAACCGAAGCTCAACGACAGTTTCTCGAACAATATGATTGCAACGAGATACAGGGCACCCTGTTCAGCCCACCGGTGAACGCAGACGATGCGCTGGATTTGCTTAGAAAGTTCAATAGCAAGTGGTGATCAAGCCGGCCACTGAAGATCGCTTTTAAGGAGCTCAACCCTGTCTACAGTGGCCAACGGACAGACCGGCCAGATCGCACAACAGATCACTCAGATATCCTGCAGTCACCTCAGGTTTCGGCTCTTCGAGATAGGGAATCTCACCAAGGCAGGGGGCGGGCAGCCAGGTTCTCAAGGTAGCCAGATTCTCCTCTCTAGCCGCCATTTCCGGTTCCACTTGATTGGCTACCCAGCCGGCAAACGAGACCCCTGCATTGAGCATGCATTCAGTGGTCATGAGGGCATGATTCAGACAACCCAGACGCAGTCCGACAACCATCACCACGGGCAGCTCCAATGCACGCACCAGGTCAGCAAGCGTATCCTGTTCGCCAAGCGGCACATGCCATCCGCCAACCCCTTCCACCAGAACATGCTCAGCCCCCTCGGCAAGGTTTTGATAGCCATCTACGATGTCAGCGATGTCGATCGATTCACCAGTCTGAAGAGCGGCCAGATGCGGTGCGATCGCTGGCCGATAAACGAATCGATTGACCTGTTGATAGGGTAGCTCAAGACTGGCCTGCGCCTGGATGCGCAATGCATCCTCATTACGCAGTCCTTGATCGGTATCCGCTGCTCCCGAGGCGATGGGTTTCATCCCCACGACCTGCTCACCCTGTTGTTGAAGCTTGTGCATCAAACCGAGGGTCACCTCTGTCTTGCCGCACCCGGTATCCGTACCTGTTATGAATAGACCAGCCATCTTTCTTACTACCTGCCCCGGGGATCCAATTGATGCAGTGGAACACGACACGCCGCAGCGACTCCGGTTTCTGCCGGAGCCCAGGCATGGCCGTAGACCACTTCGTAACTGGCCGGTAGTTTATCATCAAGCCTAAACTGCTCGTAGGCCTGAATCATGGCGCGCATCCGCCCTTTTCCGGTCAACCCTTTTGCTCTTTGCGCGGTGACGTTATGCGCACCCAGGGTCTTCAGATCGCGCATCAGGGAGGGCACGTCATCGTAACTGAGCGAGATTCGATCCACATCCACAACCGGCTCGGCCAGCCCGGCATGTAACATCGCATCCCCGACATCGTGCATATCGGCAAACGGTGAAACATGGCTGTAACCATCCACCGCTGACCAACTGGCGCGCAATTCTTTCAAAGTGTCGGGACCAAAGGTTGAGAACAGCAACATGCCATTGGGTCGCAGCACTCTCAGGAACTCCCGCATGGTTCCCGCCAGGTCGTTACACCACTGCAGCGCCACATTGGAAAAGATCATATCCACAGAGTGATCTGCCAGGGGAAGCTGTTCCGCATCGCCGCAGATACAGGGAGCCCGTTTAAACCAGCCCCCCTGTTTGCGCACTTGCTGCAACATCGGCAGCGCGAAGTCGAGCGCTATGATCCGGGATTTCGCATAGTGTTTATCCAGCGCACGGGTGGCATCCCCGGTTCCGGCACCAACATCCAGCACCACCTCGGGTTGATGGCGGATATAGGCGAGACGTTCGATCATCCGCTTGGCGATCTCTCGCTGCAGCTCGGCCACCTCATCATAATGGGGAGCCGCACGGGAGAAGGCGGCACGTGCCTGACGCTTGTCGATCGTCGTCGTGGCGGTTTCGACACTCATAGCATCGCCTCCAGGCTCTCCAACACCAATTTTTCAGTCTCCAGAGGATGGGAGAGGAAGGGGGTATGGGCGGCCCGCGCTATGGTATGGGTACTGGCGTCAGGCAACCATTGCTGGAGTATCTCCGATGCACCACTCGGCGCCAGGGTGTCCCGACCGCCATAGATCCAGCTGGTAGGACAGGAGATCCCCTTCAGCCGCTCGCGCAGATCACAATGCTTGAGTAACTCGAGCCCCGCCTGCAATGCCTCAGGATCGGGATCGGGACGCTCCTGCAGCCTGGTTTTAAGACCCCGTATCACCTCCACCGCCAGATCGCTGCCCAGCATCTGCAAGGCCAGAAACCGCTCCAACGCCCGGCTCATATCATCACCCAGTAGATCGATAAACTGCTCCAGGGTTTTCAATTTCATGGCATACGGCCAATCTTCAGCGCTAACGAATCTTGGCATACCGGCAATCACCAATACCCCATTGACCCGCTTCGGCGCCTGCAGCACCGCTTCCAGCGTCACCATCGAACCGAGTGACCAACCGAGCCAGATCGCCTGCTGCGGCGCCACTTCCAGGCAGGATTCCGCCCAGCTCTGGAGCCGCTCTTGTCCGGCGTAGGGACTGTGCCCATGACCGGGCAGGTCGATCAGCGTGACCCGGTAGTGTCTGGCCAGCAGTTGGGCGAAGTCGACCCAGACCGACGAGTTCATCCCCCAGCCATGCAACATCACCAGCTCTCTGCCCTGGCCAAGCGTCTCCACACCCAATTTCATGTCTGCTCCGGGGATAGACTCTGCAGCGCGTCCAACAATCTGTCGAGCTGTCGTTCAGTATGATTTGCACTGAAGGTGATACGCAATCGGGCCTGACCTTCGGGGACTGTCGGTGGTCGGATGGCAGTCACCAGGATACCTTTCGCCTCCAGATGCCCGCTCCACTGCAGAGCCTGCTCGGCGCTGCCGGTGAGCAGGGGCTGAATCGGCGTAGCCGATGGCATCAAGGGTAAGCCCATCGCTTCACCAGCCTGGCGGAAACGGCCGATCAGCTGAGCCAGCCTTTCCCGACGCCAGCTCTCCTGCTGAGCGATGCGCAGACTGACCCGGGTCGCCTCAGCCACCGCTGAAGGCATGGCGGTGGTATAGACATAGCTGCGGGATTTCTGAATCAGGGTCTCGATCAACGCCTCGCTGCTGGCGACAAAGGCGCCAAAGGTGCCAAAGCCTTTACCCAGGGTTCCCATGAGGATCGGAACCTGCTCGACACCCAAACCGAAATGGGCCAGACTTCCACCGCCTGCATCACCCAACACACCCAGACCATGTGCGTCGTCCACCATCAGCCAGGCATCCCGTTCGCGGGCGATTGCCTGGTACTCATCAAGTGGCGCAAGATCCCCATCCATGCTGAACACACCATCGGTCGCAATCAGCTTCTGCCCGCTCGTACAGCATTCAAGCTGTCGCCTGAGGCTCTCTGGATCGTTATGTTGGAAACGTTTCACCCCGGCTGAACTGAGTGCCCCTGCATCTACCAGGGAGGCGTGATTCAGGCGATCCTCAAACAGCCAGTCGTGACGTCCCAACAGTGCACTGGCGACACCGATATTGGCCATGTATCCGGTCGAGTAGAGCAGTGCCCTCGGACGCCTGGTGAATTCAGCCAGCTCCTCTTCGAGCGCGTGATGCGCCGTGCTGTGGCCATTGATCAAATGGGCGGCACCACTGCCAACCCCATAGGCGTTCGCCGCCTGTTGCAGAGCCTCGATCACCTCCGGATGGTTTGCCAGCCCCAGATAGTCATTGCTGCAAAAGGTCAGCATTGGCCGTCCATCGACAACCATCTCTGTCTGCTGTGGCGATGAGACAACCCGGCGCCTGCGATAGAGCCCCGCCTCACGCTGACGCCTCAATTGTTCCGCCAATCCGTTCATATTACGTGCTTCAAATCCCGCCACCGGCGAGAACGGACGCTCAAACGGCCTGTGCTTTCTGGCAGGGGATTTTGGCCGCTTTGACCTCAGTCTCGACCAGCGCCTCGGTTTTCATACCCAGACGTTGTAGTAGTTCTCTGTCCCGGTCCGCTTCAGGGTTGTCCGTGGTAAGTAAACGCTCACCATAGAAAATCGAGTTCGCCCCGGCGAGAAAACAGAGCGCCTGCATCTCGTCACGCATCTCCCCCCGCCCGGCCGAAAGCCTGACGTAGGAGTTGGGCATCAGAATTCGCGCCACAGCGATGGTACGTACGAACTCCAGGGGATCCAGATCCTCAACCCGGGAGAGCGGTGTGCCTTCGATCTTGACCAGCATGTTGATCGGTACCGACTCGGGATGCTTCGGCAGATTGACCAGCTCCCGCAGCATGCTGGCCCGGTCCCGTCTCGACTCACCCATCCCGAGAATGCCTCCGGAACAGACATTGATCCCGGCATCACGTACATGGGAGAGGGTCTGCAATCGATCATCAAAGGTTCGGGTGGTGATCACCTCACCGTAGAACTCCGGAGAGGTATCCAGATTGTGGTTGTAGTAATCCAGGCCCGCCTCACGCAGGCGTTCCGCCTGTTGCTCGGTAAGCATACCCAAGGTCAGGCAGGTCTCCATGCCCATGCCGTTGACCGCTTCAACCATCTCAATCACCCGCTGCAGGTTCTTATCGGTTGGATTGCGCCAGGCTGCCCCCATGCAGAAGCGGCTGGCGCCTTTCTGCTTTGCCGCTTCTGCGGCTTTGACCACATCTTCCAACGGCATCAACTTCTCGGCTTCCAGCCCCGAGTCATATTTGGCGCTCTGGGAGCAGTAGCCACAATCCTCGGCGCAGGCGCCGGTCTTGATGCTCAGCAGGCTGCTCATCTGGATCTGATTGGGGTCAAAACGCTCCCGATGCAGGCTCTGGGCACGAAACATCAAGTCGTTGAAAGGCAGATCGAGCAGGGCCTCGATCTCGTCCAGAGTCCAGTCATGGCGTAGCGGGCTGTCGGTCATGATATCCACCAGGTTGTACAAATTCAGTCTGCATTAGGGAGCGGGGAGTCTATGGTAAACATTGACCGCCAACAGTCAACCAGGATTACATTGCTTAGTTTACTTCTGTATAATTCTTATACATTCCAGCCTATTTTCAGATTCCACCGCCAACAGAACATCGACATCTGTCGATTACCTATACTGGGCAGACCGCAACGGTTAGACTGAAAAGCGACTCAAAGGGATCACTGAGCGCCCCGATCAACCACCGATATCCATGGATGGAGCGATGAAGTCCAATTGGCTGGATCTACTGCTAAAACATATCTACCCACAGAACTGTCTGCTCTGCGGTGCAGATGCCGATCATAGACGCCGTTTTTGCGACCCCTGTTATCAATCGCTGCCGTTCAATCGCCACGCCTGTCCCCGCTGCGCTCTGCCACTTCCCCCCGACGCAGCCGCTGAAACCCGCTGTGGCGCCTGCCTTAACAGTGAGCTGCCCTATGCTTCATGCCAAACCGCCCTGCGTTACGAAGCACCATCCAACCATCTGATCGCACAGCTTAAATTCCGTCACCAGCTGCATCTCACCATACCGCTCGCCCGACTGATCATCGACCGCCTGGGTGAGTTGCAAAATCCACCGGATCTACTGCTGCCAATGCCTCTTCATCAACAGCGCATGAGACAACGGGGATTCAACCAGGCACAAGAGTTGGCTCGGGTTGTAGCCAAGCACTACCGGATCCCCCTGGAAGACCGCCTGGTGAAACGCACCCGCAATACCAAAGCCCAATCCGACCTCAACGAACGGTTGAGGCGAAACAATCTTCGCCATGCGTTTCGTGTCTATGGCAGCCTGCGGGGTAGCCGGGTGGCGATCTTGGACGATGTGATTACCACCGGATCGACGATCAACGAAATGAGTAAGGCGTTGAAACGATGCGGCGCGGCTGAAATCACTGTCTGGGCTGTCGCCAGAGCGACGATGGAACGATGATTCCAGAGAAGTGGAATAGAAGAAACTTTTTCTGTTTCAGGCGGACCAATTTGAACCATTGTTGGTATAATGGGTTCGACGCCTCAGGAGAAATACAGCTGGCGTCAAATTTTCATGACTGAACAGATCCTTCTGATTCTACCCACAGGAACCGAGGTTGAGCACTATCTGTTCACGAGGTACCTATGTCGACACTGTGGGAAAAAATCACCCGGGACTGCAAGCTCATCACCTTGCCTGATGTCTATATCCGGCTAAAGGATATCATCGACACGCCGGAATATCGCCTGGACGATGTCGCCGATACCATCCGCAGCGACCCGGCCCTGACCACCCGCGTTCTGAAACTGATCAACAGCCCCTACTTTGGCCTGGCGAGTAAGATCGAAACCGTATTTCGCGCAGTCTCCCTGCTCGGGACACAACAGATTCATGATCTTACCCTGGCCACCTGCATCTCAGAATCGCTACATGAGCCGGCTGACATCGAGTTTGACATGCAGGATTACTGGCGACGCAGTATCTTCTGTGGCCTGGTTGCCCAAGGCATTGCCAGACGCATGGGCCTGATAGACAGTGAACGACTGTTTGTCTGCGGCCTGCTGTTCGACCTGGGTCACCTGATCATGCATCAGAGCATACCAGAAGAGACCCGGCAGGCGTTCCAGCAATCTCGACAACACTCCCAACCGCTGGTGGAAGTGGAACGAGAGCTGATCGGTCTGGATTATGCACGGGTCGGCGCCACCCTGATGCGCCAATGGAGCTTCCCCCTTTGTCTCATCGAGACCACAGAATTTCATACCGAGCCACTACGCGCCAAACACCACCCGACGGAGACCGCAATGGTTCATATCGCGGTGATGATAAGCGAGGCCCTGATGGGGAATGGCAAGCTAGGTGAAGGTCTGAACACGCCTCACCCAGCGGCGCTGGAGAAAACCGGTCTGGATCTGGCGACCTGTCACTCAATCGCAGAAGAGGTTCGACCCGGGATTGAGCATATCCTGAATACGATCTATCCACTGAAAAAAGCTTCCTAGGGCCCGTTAACAAGAACCCACTAGGCTTTCGTCAACGCTTAAGCGGGCAGGTACTCCGGGTATTCGGTCGTTTGCTGATTGTTTTAACCACACGCTTTTTTCGTGGCTTGGACTTCGGCTTGCGCGTTTTCTTCGGGGTGAGAGAGACTTTTGGCGCTTTGCGCATCTCCATGGTGGAGAAAGTGCTGGTATCGATGGGTGCCCGCTGACTGCCCTTCGGCGGTGGAGATTGGCTGTAGTGCACCTTGCCGTTCTCGTCAACCCATTTGTAGATCACAGCCTGGGCATTGAGCGGTAACAGTAGCAGCAACAGATAAGCTGCTGTCATACCTATGTTTCGTTCCTTCATCCTGCGTTCCTTGGGCCTAGCCATAAAACGATTCAGTGAAACACCAATATACCCTAAACACCGAACAACAGGCCACACCACAGCCCCTGGCTCATCGGCCCGACTCTACCGTCTGTCCGGAGAAGCGCTGATTTCCCGCATCGCAGGCCCTGGTTAGAGATTTCCCAGGGGGAAAATAAACCGTTCCCCCATATGTTCCATAATCACCCCTTCGGGCAGTATCTCGATCAATAAAGGACCTTCTGCCAGATAGTCTCCCTCCCGGTACTTCTCCATGTTGACCAGCACATAGCGTTTCAGCGGGCGAGGATCGTAACTGTGAATATCAATATTCATCTCCGGCAGGTTGGATACAAATCCACCCGGCATATCGTGCAGTGGTATGGCCCTCGGCGGCGGTGGTTTCGGCGCTGGCGGCGGCGGGGCCTGGACCGGTTTTGCCGTCACCACGGGCTGGGGAGTCGGTTGCCTGGGCATATCGACAGTTTGAGCCGCTTGGGTCATCGGGTCTACAGGCGGTGCCTGTGTCTCCACTGGCGCCGCCTCGGGTTGCGGCTGTACGGTGGTTGCACCCTGACCGGCGCTTACCGGCCTGACAGTAAGCTCCCCCGGAGGACGCATTGGCTCGGTGACCGGAGCGGCTTTAGCGGCCGACTCGGGTGTCGCCTTGGCCTGAGGTTGGGGATCCGGCTGGGATCTGTTCTGGATACCACCCAGGTAGAGACCGATCGCCAAAATGGCCAACCCCAACAGCGACAGCAGCCCCCACCTCAGACGGCTGCCACCCGGACTCTGCTGCTCCGAGGCTTGCGCTGAAATACCCGGCACCTTGCCCAGTTTATGCTGCCGTTCCGCCTTTTTCAGGGCTTCTAGAATCAGCGACATATCAACGCGCCCCGCTAACCGGATTGGCGGCAAGGGTCGGGGTGCTCGCGGGTAACTGCAGATTATTCAGATAGACCTGGGTCTGTTGGCCCGCCACACCATCTGCATCGAGACCGTTTTGACGTTGAAATGCCTCCAGCCGGGACTTGAGAGCCGTGTCAAAGCGATCCAGCCCTTCTACCAGGGCCAGCTCTCCGCCATCCACAAGACTGAGACGACTCCGTAACCAGGTGACCGCCTCTCCCGTGGAGCCCTGACCGATCAATGCCAGCCCGGCATGGGGTTTCCATAGCATGACAAACCCTCCCCGCCAGAAACGCTTGAGTTGATCCAGCTTGACCACACCCTGGGACTCACCGGTATCGACCAACAACCACTCACCATCCACATGGGTAAGGAACAACAGGCGCTCCTGACCATCCTGTTTCAGGCGAATCAGCAGGGGACGATTCAAGCGCAGCAGAGTTTTCCAGTCGGCAAACTCACTCAAGCAGCGTAATCCATACTCCGGAGCCTGTTGGCAGGGATGGGATGCGGTATTCAGATTGATCGAGGCATCCCACACCTGAAACAGCTTCTGGTAACTGCTGAAGCTGTTCTGTGGCTGTTTGAAGAGCCTCCCCAACTCGATCTCTCTGGGTGGACTTGAACGCTTATCTTCGATATCCGGGCTGGCGGCAATCTCAGCCTTTCCCTCATCAGTTTCAGGGCCTCCGATCTCCGGCGGCTCTGCCAGAGGGGGCTGGGGCAACACTTCTGGCTGCTCGACTGATGGCGGTTGTAACAGCTCAGCGGGCTGGTCCACCAGACTGGATTGGGAGTCGTCAACCGGTGTCTCGGATTGTTGTGGTGGCTCGACCTCAGCCTGAGGAGTCAAGTCTCGGCTTTGGGGCGATTTACCGATCTCTTCCGCGGGTCGCTCCTCAACCGCTTTCGGTGTTTGAGGCTCTGATTTTACGCTCACATCCACACTGCGGCTCAGCTGGCTATCGAACCAGTACCAACCACCCCCAACGGCCAATAGCAACAGCAGACCGGCCGCTATACCGAGCTTCAGGCCATGATTGCGTTTCGCCTTGCGCCCCTTGACCTCTTTAGCGGACCGCCAGACCATGCGGGCGTCGATTCGTTGTTTGCCGCTGGTATAGATCGCCAGCAGCGCCCGCTCGCAGATGGTATTGATCAGCCGGGGTATGCCTCGCGAGTAGTGATGCAACAGCCATAGAGCGGTTGGAGTGAACAGGTCCTCCCGCTCACCGGCGACCGCCAGGCGGTGACTGATATAGGCCCGGGTCTCCGCCTGGTTCAAGGGTGATAGATGATAACGGGCCGTGATCCGCTGATCGACCTGCCTCAACTCTTTGCGGTCGAGGATCTGCAACAGTTCCGGCTGGCCAACCAGAATGATGCGCAACAGCTTATGTTGGGATGTCTCCAGATTGGTCAGCAAGCGAACCTGCTCAAGTACTCGCGGGCTCAGGTTTTGTGCTTCATCCACCACCAGCACGGTGTGTTTACCGGCACTGTGGATTTCCAGCAGATGCTTGGCCAGCCGATCGCTGAGATGTTTCAGAGAGTATGGGGGCCCTTCGTATGAGATACCGAGTTCATCGCAGATGGTTGCCAAAAACTCTCTTCTCGATAAACGGGGATTGAGAATCAGGGCAACTTCCACATCTTCAAGTTGCTGGGCCAGCAGGCTTCTCAGCAGCAGGGTTTTGCCGGTACCGACCTCTCCCGTCAGCAATACGAATCCACCATTCGGACCGGCACCATAGATCAAATGGGCAAGACTCTCCTCATGCCCCCGACTCAGGTAGAGATAACGGGGATCCGGGGTGATGGCAAACGGGTTTTCCTTGAATCCAAAATCGCTGAATTTCATGGTCTTGTAAGCGGATCAATCACAGCCGTCTTCCGCTTCATCCTCATTCTCCTCGGCTATCTTGGTCGCCAGTTCCAGCCACTTAATGGCCTCGGTCTCACTGCGTTCCACCCATTGACCGGCAAGATAGATCTGACCCAGTTCATTGGCAGCCAGATAGTAGTAGCCATCCTCTGCAGCCTGTTTCAGCCATTTGACGCCCTGCTGGGTATTCTGCTCTACCCCGTGACCATGCAGATAGAGCATGCCGAGCTGGAACTGGGCTTCCACATGGTCCCGCTTTGCCAGCCGTTTGAATGTCCGGTAGGCGGCAGTGTAATCGGCACTTGTCAGTGCAGTCATCCCATCAGCGTAGTCATCCGCAGTCACTCCGGCAGAGAGCAACAACATCGACCAGGCCAAGAGCAGCTTAATTATCGTAGTTTTCATGATCACACTATTCTGACACAGGGCCCCGTGATTACCAGAGGGGCAGAATGTTTTTTCGCAATCGGTTTGGCGTCAGAATGCGGCCTTGAATACAAACTTTGTATGAAACCACCCCGTCAATCAACCAAATCAAGCTAGCGGGTTGATTGCGAGAATTATTCAACATAACAGGCTGACTGATCATGATACAGGGAGTAAAAAGCTGCGGACGCAACTTTATCCGAGGAAACCGATCACATAATTATTGACCCGGCGACTCTGCATGTCGCGTTAAACAATCTCTATACACTAAAGCGGAGATCAGGCAAGCCTTATGGTGTAATCTCCTGCCGATAACCAACACCATAGTGAAAACTCGATATCAAGGTGCCCTATGTACAGATTTGCTTTCATCCTGATTCTTCTCATTAACGCCCTCCCCCTCTCGGCCCAACCGCTGGTATCGGTCGAGTGGCTGGAACAGAATAAAAGTAGCGCCGACCTGGTGCTGCTCGATCTGCAGAGCAACCAGAACTACCTACGGTTTCATATCCCGGGATCCGTAAACACCGAGTACGGTGATTGGCGGACGGAAAAAAAGGGGCAGCCGAAGCTACTGCCACCGGTTCCCATCATGGAGAAGCTGATCGGCTCCCTGGGAATTAACAACAAAACCCATGTGGTGCTTATCCCGCTCGGCGCCAGCGCCGGCGACATGGCGGTGGCATCCCGGGTCTACTGGAGTTTCAAGGTCCTGGGACACGATAAGGTCTCAATCCTCGATGGCGGCCTGATCGCCTATGCGGAGACCCGAAAATACCCCCTGGAGAAAGGCAATCATCAGCTCAAGCCTGCCACTTTCAAGGCAAATTACCGAGCGGAGATGAATCCGGATGCCAAGGCGGTTAAACAGGCCATCAACTCCGGCGCCTTGGCGGTGGATAACCGCACCCGCGCGGAATACCTCGGCATCTACAAGGGTGGCGCCAAGGAGCGTCCCGGCAGTCTGCCCGGCGCGGTCAATCTCAACTACGACTGGCTGACCGTCAACGGCAGCGGCAAGCTGCACAGCTTGGAAAACCTGAAGCAGATCTACAATGCCGGTAACGTGCCCCTGCAAGGTGCACAGATCAACTATTGCCATACCGGCAATCGCGCTGCACTGGCTTGGTTCGTCTCCCATGAACTGCTCGGCAACAGCCAGGCCAGACTTTATGACGGCTCCACCCAGGAGTGGGCGGCAGATTCAGGTCTGCCGATGGATCGACAGGTCCACCTGAACTTCTGAACCTGACTGAAATAGAGACCGTAAAGCTGCAAGGGTGAGAGCTGCCGATGCCAAGAGTTCTATTGATTGTTATCAGCCTGCTGGTTCTGCAACCGGCAGGCCATGCGGATGAGACCCTACATCTGGAGAGATCCGAGTCTATGGCAGAGAAACTCTATCAGGCCTATCTGGACAAAGGCATTGGCTACCGCCCCCGCACCGAGCATTTCAATGCGGATGGCACCCCCAGCTACATCAATCGGCTGATCCTGGAGGATTCTCCCTATCTGCTGCAGCATGCGCATAACCCGGTCGACTGGCACCCCTGGTCCGAGGCGGCCTTTAAAAAGGCCAGACAGGAGAACAAGCCGATCTTTCTCTCCATCGGCTATTCAACCTGTCACTGGTGCCATGTGATGGAACGGGAGAGTTTCGAAAGCCTGCCGATCGCCGCCCTGCTGAACCGGGACTACATCGCCATCAAGGTGGACCGGGAGAGCCACCCCGATGTGGATGAGGTCTATATGACTGCCGTGATGCTGATGACCGGTCACGGGGGCTGGCCCATGTCCAGCTTCCTCACCCCCGAGGGAAAACCTTTCTATGGCGGTACCTACTACACCCCAGAACAGTTCACCTCGCTGCTTGAGCAGGTGAATAAGCTCTGGAAAGCTCAGCCTGACGATGTGATTGCTCAGGCAGAAAAAGTGGCGGATGCAGTCGCCGAGAGCAACCGCCTGAGAGGCGAGGCAAAGGCACTTGATGAGGGGGTCATAACCCAAGCAGTAAAGAGCATCCAAAACACCTTCGACGAGATCCAGGGTGGCTTCGGACAGGCACCGAAATTTCCCAGAGAGCCCTGGCTCTATCTGTTACTCGACCAAGCACAACGCCATCGGGATCAAGCGGCCCTGCAGATGTTGACAGTGACTTTGGACCATATGGGACGTGGCGGCATCTACGACCAGGTGGCGGGCGGTTTCCATCGCTACTCCACCGACTATGAGTGGCTGGTGCCCCACTTCGAAAAGATGCTCTACAACCAGGCCCATCTCAGCCGTATCTACCTGGGCGCCTGGCGCATCACCGGCAGAGAGGAGTTTCGCCGGATCGCCACCCAGACCCTCGACTATGTATTGCGTGAGATGACGGCACCGGACGGGGGATTCTACTCCGCAACCGATGCTGACAGCGAAGGTGAAGAGGGTCTGTTTTTCACCTGGACCCAGGATGAACTGAACACCGCTCTCAGCAAGCAGCAGGCGGGCCTGGCAATCGCCCTCTACGGAGTTACCCCGTCCGGTAACTTCGAAGGTCGCAATATCCTCCACCTGCCGCAAACGCTTGCCGAGTTTGCCAATGAGAAAAAACTCTCATTGACCGATCTGCTCACGCAACTGGAAAACATCAACCAAATACTGCTGGAAACCCGCAACAAACGCATCCCACCCTTGAGAGATGACAAGATAGTCACCTCATGGAACGGCATGATGATCACCGCTTTTGCCCAGGCTGCTGATCTGCTGGATAACAGCCGCTATCGGGATGCCGCCCTTAAGGCTGCCGAGTTTCTCTGGCAGCAGAACCGCTACAAAGCCGGCCACCTGTGGCGGGTTCATCTGAATGGCCAGTCCTCCATCCCGGCTACCCAGGAGGACTACGCCTATCTTTCAGAGAGCTTTCTCTACCTCTATGACCTGACCGGCAAGCAACACTGGCTGGAGCGCGCCAAAGAGCTTGCCGGAGCCATGACCGGGCGCTTTCTCGATCAGCAGCAGGGTGGCTTCTTCATGAATGAGGCCGACAGCAGCATCACCGGCATGGGGCGCCCCAAGGATGAGGGCTCAGACAACGCCATCCCGTCAGGCAGTTCTGTCGCCATACACAGCCTGCAGCGACTCTGGCAACGTAGCGGTGAACTGGAATACCGCAACCAGACCGATGCCCTGATATCCCGCTTTGCCCCGGCCCTAGAAGCGACTCCGATCAGCTATGGATACCTGTTGAGTGCCGTGGCCGATCACCGGCATGGGGAACTCGGCTCGAGGGCCTATGCCGGACAGGGTGGTATCCGCATTCAAGCCAACACCAGCCAGGCGGCAGAGCAAACCCTGCTGAACCTGAAGATCCACATTCCGGACGGCTGGCACATCAACTCCAATCAACCCACCGGCAAGGATCTGATTGCGACCCGCATGACCTTGGCAGAGCAGGTCAAAGGCTGGCAGATGGGGCCGGTAACCTACCCCAAGGGAACGCAAGAGAAACTTGCGTTCCAGCAACAGCCACTGTCTGTCTATGGGGGAAACATCAGCTTACAAACTCTGCTGAAACAGCTCGATAAATATCAGCCCGATCCAACAACACTACCGGTTGAGTTACAGCTTCAGGCGTGTAACGACCAGGTCTGCCTGCCACCGGAAACCGTGACACTCTGGGTGGACCTTAACCAGTAAGCCGAACGATTGTCTGGCGCTAACAGGCCTAGGGTAATCCCCAGTGCCCAAGCCAGGGTGGAGCTCATAGAATAGAACTTCTGTAAATCAAGGAACTGAGATACTGGAGTTATCCATGAACGGATCAGCAACCACATTTGGCACCAGTCAGTCACGCTCACCAAACCCTCTGTTCGGGGCGCCCCATACTCTACTCAGCTCACCGGTTCGAAGTAACCAGGCTGTAGCGCAGGAGGTTGCCAATCTGTTCAGGCAGGGCAGACAGGGAGAAGCGGTTGCCCTTTTAAACAACCAGAAACAGGGCCAACCTCCCGCTGTTCAGCAGGCACTCGACCGGATGGTCAGCGCGGAGCTCCAGTACTCGATTTCACCAAACAGTGCACACAACAGCCTGGACCTGTTGGCCAGCCCTGCAGAGATCGGCACTGCCATCAGACAGATCAATGAAGCCGGCAACCAGCCACCCGAGATGCCGGACACATCAACACTCTCTGATCAGCAGAAGTTTGATGTCTACGCCAGTATTGTGCAGACCCGCGGCGATCAGGCCGCACAGGATGACCTGGCCAACGGCAACTCTGTCATCGTCGGCTTACGCACTGAGACCGGCACCTTGGAAAACAGTGGCCAGGGTGTTTACGATGACCGTATCGCCGTCATCTCCAGAGAGGCCAATGGCGCCGTTCATGTAGCGGAGTTCAATCAGGTTTCAACCGAGCCCACGGCACAATACGATGCCAATCTGGCCAATCATCCTGACAATCGGTTCAGACGTTCGGTCGGAGAGGATGTCACCGGTGACGGTATCCGTGACCAGGGCAGACTGGCCACACCACAGACCATTCAGATGTATGAAGATACCCACCGCAATCCAGCCTCGGCCGGCGGCAGTGACTTTGCACTGAGACCAACACAGGAGGCGGTAAACCGGGGACAAGGCGGGGTTGAGCGTTTCACCGCCGCAACCGGTTATGTGGACAACAGCAACCCGGCCGCCACCGATGACCTGAACCGTACATTCAAGATACACTCTGGCAGCCGATCCAATACCGATTCGGCTGGCTGTACAACCGTGCACCCCAACGATTATGTTCGCTTTGAAGAGAGCATCAGAACCAATCCGGGGCAGACCACCTGGAATTATCTGCTCACCGAGGTCTCACCATAATTAACAACAGACCATTCAGTAGAACCACTGTCCTGCTCTTCTGCCTCGCTCTCGCTTCATTGAGTTCTGCACAAGAGGTCTGGGTGCCCACCACTGAAACCGAGTGCCGGATTGAGGGCTGGTCGAAGGAGACCGATCAGCATGGCCTGCAAGTACACGCATCCGCTGAATTAGATGCCCAGGTGGTCGGCACACTGCCCGCCTATGTGATCAATTTCGATAGCCACAACTTTGGCATCGAGTTCCAGATCATCGGCTCACAGCAGGGCTGGCTGAAGATCCGTGGTGCGAAAGATGATCCGAACCGCAGCAAGCTGCCGTTGAGAGCCACTTATCCGGGCATCGGCTGGATACCCGGCAAGCAGGTGGCATTCATGGTGCAATCCGGTAGCGGTCATCAGCACCCTGATGCCGGAAGTCCTAAGCTGCTCGACCTGAAAGGCGACTGGCTGACCTCCATGGGCCGAGTCGAGCAAGTGATCGCCTGCTCTGGTGAATGGGCCCTGCTGGACTACTCACTTGGCAAACAGCGCAATCCGCAGACCCTGGCACTGAAAAGACTGACTGAGACGGAGCGACAAACCACACAGGGGCGCGCCTGGTTTCGGGGCATTTGCGCAAACCAGGAAACCACCTGTGAATTCAGCTGGCCGCAATAATAAAAAACTGATTGCCTCTGATATGCCTAAAAATAGTAACCCAGATTGATATTCAGTCGCTGTTCCGACTCTCCACTGTCAGTACCCATACTGCCACCTATAAAAGGCTGATTTTCAGCTGTAACGAAATCGATATAGGTATAGAGTCCACCAGCGGAAACCGCTACACCGAGCACATTCATCCAAGTATCATCCAGGCCTGCTGATTTATTGGTGATCAGAGAAAAATCATTATAGAAAGTCAGATTGGTGATTGCCCCCCATGCAACAGGGAGACTGTACGCCAGATTTGCTGTATAGCTATCCGCTTCGGCAGGGATAGTGTCAAAAAAACTGTAGGCTCCTACCGCCATCAGGTCGGCGCCGCCATCAACATCGTATTCATATGAAGTGGCCTGCAATTGCAGATTCCAGGGTCCGTAGTCTCCAACAAGATGCACGGCATAAGCGCTATGATTACCCGCTTTGTCGTTACCATCGTGCAACAGGCCATACTGTCCTGAAACTCCAACTTCGAGATCCACCCCTTCCAATGGACTCAGCTGATAAGCGACGCGGGCATTCAAGGTATTGTTTTCAGCGACGGCATTGACCGGCTCAGCATAGGTTCCTTCACCGGGTGTGCGAAAACCCACCACATCATAGGAGTAGCGATCCTCACGGTTATCGACAAAGCCGTCGACACCACCCTGCTCGTCGTTGAAGTAGAAGCCGAAGCGGAGATCCCAAGGTCCCTCCTGATGCAGGTACTTAACACCGGCATCATAGTCATCTTCAAGACCGACATAGTAGTTGGAACTGAAGAAAAAGTTATGTGAGTTATAGGGTAAAACACCAAACGGCACTTTTTGGATGCCGGCCTGCGCCTGCGCATCCTCATCAACCTGATAACCTACCCAGGCGTGATGTACTGCATTCATGTATTGAAACCATCGCCACTCCGCCGACAGCAATACGCCACCCATCTGACCGTCCAAATTCAACCTGAAGATATCAAAGTCGAAATCACCACCTCGATCCCGATTACCTTCCCTGTATCGTTCATTGCTGTACTGCAGTCGTACGGCACCGCCAACCTTGATGCCCTCATTTACCGAGGTTTGTGAAGCTTCAGCCTCCTCCGCTTCATCCATCTGCGCTTCAACTGTCGATTCATCAGCTTCTGTTGCTACCTGATCGCTTTGAATTTGTTGCTCAAGTTGCTCGATACGCTGCTGCATCTGACGGATCTCTTTCAGCAGCAGTTCACTCTCCTTCTCGTCGGCGTAAAGAGCGCTAGGACCGCACAGTAAAACAACGGCGGATAAAAGGGAGCGGAAGGGAGTCGCCTGGGTAATCAGCATCGGCATTTCCTTAGTGTTCTTACTATTAATTATGGAATTCAGACTGATCTGAGCTTATACGAAAAGCGCATACAAAATAATTAGTCACTGAGAAATTGCCAATATCATAACGCTTGCAATCACCCAGTTAAACGAGCATATTATTTAGTACACTAAACTTAGTATACTCATTATGTCAAACTCCCCGATAAACGACACCTACACCACGGATTACGAGGTCGGCCAGGACAATCTGAAAATGTTCGGCATGGACATGCATAATCCGGTGTTCTTCATCAGCGCCGTCCTGATTCTGCTGTTTGTGATCGGCACACTGGTATTTCCCGCCGAAGCGAAATCGATGCTTGATGGGACCAAAGCCTGGTCTATCCATGCTTTTGACTGGCTGTTCATCTGGGGCGCCAATTTTTTTGTGCTGTTCTGTCTTTTTCTGGTATTTCTTCCGGTCGGTAAAATCAGAATAGGCGGCGAAACCGCTACCCCAGACTACTCAACACTCTCCTGGTTTGCCATGCTGTTTGCGGCCGGTATGGGGATAGGATTGATGTTCTGGAGTGTTGCCGAACCGGTGGCCTACTACACCAACTGGTATGGCACACCGCTCAATGTTGCCGCCAACACCCCTGAGGCTGCCCGAACTGCGATGGGCGCCACCATGTTCCACTGGGGACTCCACCCCTGGGCCATCTATGCGGTTGTTGCCCTGTCACTGGCTTTTTTCGCCTACAACAAAGGCATGCCGCTGACCATCCGTTCAGCGTTCTACCCTATCCTGGGCGAATCCTGTTGGGGCTGGCCTGGACACATTATCGATCTGCTGGCGGTATTGGCCACCATTTTCGGCCTGGCCACCTCGTTAGGCCTGGGGGCACAGCAAGCCGCCGGTGGACTCAACCATTTGTTCGATATTCCGAATGCGATCAACACCCAGATCGCCATCATCATCGGCGTGACCAGCATTGCCATATTTTCCGTCGTGAGAGGCATCGATGGGGGCGTAAAACTGTTGAGTAATGTGAATATGGCGCTGGCCGCATTCCTGTTGCTGTTTGTCCTCATACTGGGCCAGGGATTTGGATTCTTTGGCCAGATAGCATCAACCGCATCAGCCTACTTTGAAAACCTGCTGCCCCTCAGTAACTCCTTCGGACGGGAAGACAGTGACTGGTTTCACGGCTGGACGGTCTTCTATTGGGCCTGGTGGATCTCCTGGTCACCCTTTGTCGGCATGTTTATCGCCCGCATCTCCAGAGGACGCACGGTCAGGGAGTTCATCATCGCGGTGTTACTGGTCCCTACCCTGGTGACCCTGATCTGGATGACCGCCTTCGGTGGCACCGGCCTGAATCAGGCAATCAACGGTGTTGGCCAACTGGCGAACGGCATTTCCGATGTCTCCCTGGCCATGTTCCATATGCTGGAAAACCTGCCGATGTCATCGATCACCTCATTCCTTGGTATTACCCTGGTATTGATCTTCTTCGTCACCTCGTCAGACTCCGGATCTCTGGTAATCGACAGCATCACTTCAGGCGGCAAGGTGGATGCTCCGGTACCTCAGCGGATATTCTGGGCCACGCTGGAGGGCGTGATTGCCGGCACACTCCTGTATGGTGGCGGCGCAGAAGCGTTGAAGGCCTTGCAGGCTGGCGCAATCAGCGTCGGTCTACCATTCACCCTGGTGCTGCTGCTGATGTGCGTCAGCCTCTATAAGGGTCTGGCTGAAGAACAGAGGCGCTGAGCTCGACCACTCCAATCCCATTTTTCTTGAGGAGCCAGCCAGGCACCTCAAACCCTACATGGAGGCCTCAACACGCCAGCCAAGCTGCTCTGCCTTGGCTTTGGCCTGTGCCGGTACATCAGTTGCCACAAAGTGACGATGCAGCACCTGCACGCCAAGCATATGGTTGATGATCGCATCCAGCTTGTTCTGGGTGGCCGCCGTTAACTGCTTGTCGTCATGCAGATCGAACAGCGCTTTTACCCCTTCCGCTGACAACAGGCCCGCATCGGCAATGGCAGCCGGATTCAGATACTCATCCGCCAATCCCCGCATCGCGGCCCACTTCTTCGGATCGGTGTGGGCAGGCGGCGCCATGAAGGCAAACTTCTCCCGCTTGTAAAGCACCTCGGGCAACAACCCTTTCATCGCTTCGCGCAATACATACTTTTCCGTCTTGCCCTTGATGCGCAGGGAGGGAGGTAGCTGTGCCGCCAATTCCGCCAGATGATGATCGAGAAAGGCGGGACGGGCCTCCATGGAGTTGGCCATATCGACCCGGTCTCCACCCCAGGTGAGGATCTGCCCTTCAAGCATGGTCTTGATCCAGACATACTGGGCCTTATCCAGGGGATGGCGTCCCGCGAGACTCTCGCCATCCAGCTGTTGTGCAATGGCCTGCCCCGGATCGTAGTCGGTCAGTTGAGCGTTCAGCTCTGTAGAGAGCAGTCCCGGCACCCGGGTAGCGGAAGCCAGCCAGGGCTGCAGACAGCTCGGGGTGAATCCGACCTTCTCCTCCAGCGCCTGATGACGAACTTCATCTTCTGCCAGCATTGCCCCCTTAAAAAGCTTGTTCTGCTCCGCCAGCAGCTTCTCCCACTCGGCACGCTCCTCGGCGGAGAGATGATCCAGACCGTGCAGAAACATATCCCGGCGGAAGGCGGGATAGCCACCGAACAACTCATCGGAACCCTCGCCGGTCAGCACCACCTTGTAGTCGACGCTCTGCACATGCCGGCTCATCAACAGTTTTGCCACCCCCAGGGTGTTGTAGATGGTCCGCTCGGTGTGCCACAGAGTCTCGACAAAATTATCATAAAGATGAGAGGCATCCAGCATCATCACATCCTGATCCGCACCGGTGCTTTCGGCCATCTCCCGGGCGATCGGGGATTCGTCATAGTCCTTGTTGTCAAAACCGATGGTGAAGGCCTTCACCGGGCTCTGCCTGGCTGCTGCAGCCAATCCGAGAATCGAACAGGAGTCGATACCACCGGAGAGATAACAGCCCACCGGCACGTCCGCCTCCAGACGCAGCTGCACCGCTTCCAGCAGCTTGGCGCGAACCGCTTCGATCCACTCACCCTCATCATACTCCGAGGGTCTTTCACCCTCTTCAGGAAAGGGCATATCCCAATATTTCCGCTGCGAAATATGCAGGCGCCCATCCTTTCGCTCAACCACCAACTGATGCCCAGGGGGTACCTGATGAATGTTCTTGAAGGCGGTGGAACCTGGCACGATGGTCTGCATCAATTGATGGTAGACACCGGCCGGATCAAACTTTCGCTGTACTTCGGGATGGGCGAACAGCACTTTCAGTTCCGACCCGAACACCAGCACCCCGTCCGCTTCAGCCCAGTAGAGCGGCTTGATACCAAAGCGATCGCGCACCAACATCAGTCGATCGGCCGGTTTATCGTAGAGAGCGAAGGCGAACTCACCCCGCAGATGGGGCAGCATCCCCTCCAGCCCGAGACGTGGATAGAGATGCATGATCATCTCTGAATCGCTTTTGGTCTGAAACCGGTCCCCTCGGGCAGTGAGATCTGCGCGGATGCGTTGGTAATCGTAGAGCTCACCATTCTTGGTCAGCATCAGCCGCCCATCGGCACTCTCGAACGGCTGCCGCCCGCGACTCTCATCCAGGTCCACAATGGAGAGCCTGGCATGACTGAACCCCACTCCCGGCATGCGTCTTACGCCGAAGCCATCCGGGCCTCGATGGTGTTGAATGGCCGCCATCGCCACCAGGGTTTCAGGGTCGACAGGTCGATCCCGGTCCGCATAGATAAATCCTGCAATACCACACATATCTTTTTTACTTCAGCTATAACTTTTCAACAACACGGAGAGCAGCGCCATGCGCACGAAAACCGCACCACGAGCCTGGGCGAAATACCAATTGTAGGGGGTGTCATCCAGACTGCGATCAAGCTCCTCCCCCCGGGCCAGAGGATGCATCACAACAGCACCGGGCTTGAACGGCGAGTCGGCATCGAGTCGATAGATCCGGCCATGCTCCTCATAACCATCCGATACCCAGGCGATGGCATTCAGATAGACCACATCCAGCTGCGGCAGCACCTCGTTCAAATCAGGTGTAATACGAATATTCAGCCCCGCCCCGCTCAACTCCTGATACTGCCCCTCGGAGAAGGGATCCTTATCCTCACTGACAATCACCAGCTCATCGATGCCTTCTGAAAACAGCGAAAGGAACAGCAACAGGCTACGGATGGTACGCATCCTACCCGGCACACCAATAATGCCGATACGGACTTTTTCAGAGGTCTTCATGCGAGTCGGATCAACCAGCTGAGGCACCGCTTTAAGCATCGTGTAGACATCCGCCATCGCCTGGGTCGGATGCTCATCAGTACCATTACCGCCATTGACAATCGGAATACGCAACGCCTCAAGCATCTCATAGACGGCCCGCTCGTCACTGTCCCGCAGCACCACCATATCCCCATAGTGGTTGAGCATCTCCCCCACATCATAGAGTGACTCACCTTTAGCAATACCGGTGGTTGCCGGGTCGGTGATCGACATGATGTCCCCACCCAGACGATGCCAGGCACTCTCAAACGAGAGCCGGGTGCGGGTACTCGGCTCATAGAAGGCAGAGATCAGAATCTTGCCGGTCAGGGGACGGGTGATACGTTGGGGCTCGGTCTCATATTTTGCAGCCAGACGGCAGAGTTGCACGAGCTGATCACGGCTAAACTGACGGGCTGAGATCACGGGCCGATGGGCCAGTTCAAGCAAAGGCACCAGATCTTCCACCAGCCGGTCCATCAGGAATCTGGGCCGCTCAAAACCCTGTACATCCAGCGCCGGCTCCTCCAGCGGCTTGGTCAATTGAGCATCAATATCGTTCACCACAGGGTTCCTCCTTTTTTATCCCGGAACCAGAGCAACAACAGAATGACCGGTGCGGCGGCCACCATCGCTGTTGCAGATATAATCAGCAGATTGAGTATTTCAGGAGGGATAATCATCGCTCGTACACTAGGCCTCCCTGGCAGGTGTCGGTGTTGGATCGAGCATCTGCCAATCAAAGCTACGTGGCGCCAGCCAGGTAGTTAGCAACACCAGGGTCATGGAAACTGCAGCTGCCACCAGAGCCGCCACATAGAAACCGATCATGAAATAACTCAGCAGCCCGACCAGGGTACCCAGCGCCATCGCCAGGGTGGCGCCCATCGGGTTGATGCTGCGCCAGTAAAGACCGGCGGCCACCGGCCAGATGGTGCTGGCGACAAAGGCACCGGTGAAATAGAGCAGCTCGGCCAGCGTGGTGATACGTGGCCAACAGAGCAGCCAGGTCACCAGACCCAGACCGAGGGTTATCCAGCGGGCCGCCTTGACCAACTCCTCTTCCCCGGCCTGAGGCCGCAGATGCCCTCTATAGAGATCGGTCAATACCAGGTCAGAAGTGGCCGCCAGTAGTGAGTCAAGACTTGAGGCCAGGGCGGAAAAGACCACGATGAAGACCAGCACCGCGCCACCGGCACCCAGTAACTCGCCAGCCACCAGGGGGCCGACCATGTCCGCCGTCGGAACATTGATATTCAGGGCAGGCACGGTCAGGGCGAGGAACCCGGCTACGATCGGCACCGGCGTCCAGAACAGACCGGCGATCAGGTAGGCTTTGAAACCGACGCCCTCACGAAAGGCAAATGCCCGGCTCCACCAGACGTTGGAGTGAAATATCTCGCCGACACCAAATAGAAGATTGTTGAACAGGAACATGATGGCGGCAGGAAACAGCAGATTGAGCAGCTCCGGCCGTTCCATCAACACCTGCTCATGCATGGTATCCACCCCGACCTTGGAAATCGCCAGCACCGCCAGAATGACAATACCGGTCAGGATAATCAGCGACTGCAGAAAATCGGTACCGATAACCGCACGCAAACCACCCAACAGGGTATAGCTGACGCACACCGCGACAATCACTGACATACCGATGTGGTAGTCGATACCGGTGAGGGCGTTGATCAAGACCCCACCAGCCATTCCCAGGCTGATCAACCAACCGAAGGCATAGAAGAGGGAGATCACCAGGAACACCCGCCAGGCCAGATTGCCATAGCGCAGCCGGATGAAATCACCACTGGTGAAACCCTGAGGCATCAGCTCCCGAATCCGTTTCGCCAACGGCGCAAACAGAATCAGACCAATTGAGCCCAATGAGTATCCGACCATACCCCAGATCCCCATCTGAAAGGCAAGCTGGGGAGCCGCCATGGTGGTGTTACTGGTCACCCAGGTGGCCATGGCAGTCGCGGTTCCCAGGGCCAGACCGACCTTGCGGCCAGCCAGCATAAATCCATCCAACCCCTGGGCGCGCCGACCCAGCCACCAGCCCAGCCAGATCCAGACGACACTGAACAGAGCCAGTATCAGCCAGCCAAGATCCGCACTGAGTACCGGATCAGAGTTCAAAGGAATACCCCTTCAATCTCCGAGAGAGCCTCTTCGGTATTCATCAACCGGGCATAGCGGTCCTTCATGGTGGTGTCCGTGGCCTGTTGCAACTCAGGGGTCACCGTGGCGATGCCATCGGAGATCAGGGTGACATAAAATCCGAGATCGCAGGCGTCTCTCACCGCGGTACTGACGCACTCGTTGGAGTAAACACCGACAACGAACAATCCGGTAATACCCAGATTGCGCAGTACATATTCCAGGTTGGTCGAGGTAAAAACCCCGGATGCGGTCTTATCGATGATGATCTCATCCCCATGAGGTGCAATCATCGGCAGAAACTCCGCCTCTTTGGAGCCTGGTGGCGCATGCAGATTGAGGCGCTTGTGTCCTGGCCCCCGATCCCGCCCATCCTGGGTCAGTGACTGGATTCTGGTATGCACCACCTCCAGGCGGTTGGCGCGAAAGGCATCCTGCAGACGCCGTACATTGGGCAACACCAGACTTTCCAGACGATCGAAATAGTAGGCCTGGGATTCCGGTGGCAGACCGGATGAGTCTGCATCGGCGAAGACGCCATATCCGGGCGCGGCATCAAGATACTGCATATCGATGCACAACAGCGCGGTGTTGTGTCTTTGCAGCGAGTGGGTACGACCCGCCGCTTCAGCGATCTTTTCCCGGTAAGTATCCCGAAGCGGATCGACATTCATATAAGGATCTGGTTGTTTTTCTTCTTGATCACTCATGGTGACTCCTCATTGGCAAGTTCATAGAGTGTGTTCAGCAGCACATTGGCGCCGGCTTGGATGTCGTTCCACGAGGTCCACTCCGCCGCTGAATGGCTGCGCCCATCCTTACTTGGTACAAAAATCATGCCGGTTCTGGTGATCCGCGCCAGCTGCTGGGTGTCATGGGCAGCGCCACTGGGGAGTTGATGGTGGCTGTAGGCAAAGGCCTGAGCCGTGGATTCAATCAGTGCCCGGATACGTGGATCACAGCTAACCGGCGCCAGCTCACTTACCACCTTGAAGTCGAACATCAGGCCACGACGCCGGGCGATGGCTGACAAAGTACGCCGAAACGCATCGCTCAGGTCATACAGGATCGACTCTTCCAGGTCGCGAAATTCGAGGGCAAAACGGACCTCACCAGGCACCACGTTAGCCGCCCCGGGCAACAGCTCGACACGACCGATGGTGGCGACACTCTGGGGACCACCATGCTCCTCCAGAATCCGGTCGATCTCCACGGAGAATTCCGCCAGCCCCTGAAAGGCATCACTGCGCATCAGCATCGGCGTGGTACCTGCATGATTGGCGACTCCGGTCAGACGCACATCCCAGCGCTTCAGGCCGCAGATACCTTCTACCACACCGATCGAACTACCCAATTCATCGAGTACCGGCCCCTGTTCGATATGCAGCTCAACAAAGGCGTGCAGGCTCTCCGGTGATCTGGCGGCGGAAAGTGCCTCACTGGCATCCAGCCCCTGAGCGGCCATCGCCTCGGCCAAACCCACCCCTGAAAGATCCCGGGCAGCATGAATCCACTGAGGGGAGATATCACCACACAGGGCCTGGGAACCGAACATGCCACTGAAACGCCCCTCCTCGTCGGAAAAAGCCACCAGCTCCAAGGGCCGTTTCAGGCTGACCCCCTGCTCTTTCATCGATCGCAACGCTTCCAGACCACAAAGCACCCCGAGGGCACCATCCAGATGTCCGGCGCCGGGCACCGTATCGATGTGCGAACCGACCATCACGCTGGGCTTTTCAGGATCCCACGCCAGACGACCAAACAGGTTCGCCGCCCCATCCTGATGCAACTCGAGCCCAGCCTGAACGATACGCTCCCGCAACCAGCTCCGGGCCTGCATATCACCATCGGAAAAGGCCATCCGGTAGATGCCCTGATCATCCGCCCGACCGATGGCAGCCAGCGCCTCCACATCGGATTTAAGGCGTGGAAAATCGATTTGCAGCGGCTTGGGTTCCATGAGTCTATTGCTGTCGCCTTGCACCGAGGATGATCAACCAGAGGGTCGCCACAAACACCAGCGCGCCCACAGCAAAGAAACCCACTGCCTTGGCAAGGGTATGGTGCTCCACAAGCAGGCTTGCCGGCTCGCTCCAGGGTGAAATTGCACCATCTTGATGCACGATGCGGGCACGGAAGTGATAAGATCCATCACTCAATCCGGTCAATACAGTCGACCGGTCACTGCCCTGATAGAGAGGGGTTACATTGACAAAGCTGTTATCCAGGCTTGATTCAACTTCAACGCGGGCGCCTTGCGGAATATCCCAGCTCAGTGTGGCCTTGCCATCGGTACTCTGTACCGGTGCTAGGGAGAGGCTCGGCGCACCGATTGCCGATAGAGAAAAATGGCAGAGAAACAGACAGATAAGGATCTGTCCGGAGAGATATCTTCCTGCATTACACATAGAACTGGATGCCCGCACAACCACTTCTCGTGTCAGGCGTAAGATCCTTATATTCAGCTAACTATGATTAGTATTCTAAACATTTTAACCATAAAAATCCCGTTATTATCTGTAAACCCTGCAAAAACACAGGTAACAAATACTTAACATTATTTAGGGAACGTAATTTCATGATCCACGCGGACATCACTGAAGACATCCTGATCGCCCTAAGACGAGTCATTCGGGCGATTGATCAGCATTCAAGAAACCTTGTTCAAAGTCATGGCCTTACCGGCCCCCAGGCGCTGCTGTTGACGGAGATCGTGCGCAGCGAAAAGATCACCGGCAGCGAGCTGGCGAAACGGGTCAGTCTAAGCCAGGCAACCGTCACCGATGTAGTGAAGCGTCTTGAAAGCAGAGAGCTGCTGGAGCGGAGTCGTGACACCGGTGACAAACGCAAAGTGATACTGATGGCCACTAAACAGGGAGAGGTTCTGGTGAAGCAATCCGTGCCCCTGCTACAGGAGCGCTTTCAGCAACGCCTGAGCGAGCTCAAGGATTGGGAACAGAACCAACTGCTCTCGTCACTTCAGCGGATCGCAGAGATGATGAATGCGGAAGACCTGGACGCCTCGCCGATGTTGACCAGCGGTGCGATTACCGCATCGCCGGAAGCAATACAGGATGCAGTCACACCGACGGGTAATCCACCGGGAGCAGAAGAAGTATAAGGCAGATAGAAATACACCCCCTAGACCCCAACAAAAAAAAGATGACATGATACTGACCCCATTCAGTCAAGCCTGAATCGATTCCAGACCGTCAGCATCGATCAGGCAGTGGTCTTTCCTTTTGGGTACTGACTCTGTAATAAACTGCTCACAGGCAACTTCCAAGAGAGCGCCGCATCAGCAACATCAATCTTTCTCGCCAGCACACCAATACTCTGATGAACCGGTATCAAATGCACCTTGGATGTGGTTCGGTCACGGGACAAGGAGAGGACTCTGGCCGGTGTTCCCTCTACGGATTCCAATATTTCGAAGCCGGTTCTTTGATTCAGCAGCACTTTGAATGTTTCGCTGGAATATCGCCAGAAGTCCCATGGCAGCTCATGAGGTGGAATCACTGGATGAGTGGCGATAAACAGCAAACCACCAGGCTTCATCAACCGGTTGATTTCGATCACGGCCTGCCAGGGCATCGCCAAATGCTCGAACACAGAGATTGAAAAAACCGCATCATAGTGGTTCTGCGGGAGGTGGGATGAGAGCTCATGAACATCAGCCACCACATCCACGTTCTCCCCAGCATGGATATCCACGCCGGTATAGTCCACCGTGGATTGAAATAGGTCACGCTTCACCACACCGGTTACATTTCTTGAACCGATCTCAAGCAGGGCTGCCTGGGGCATTTCATTAACGGTTGCCGTAAATCGATTAAAAACGTGGTAGAAGGGATCTTTGTCTGTCTTCTTCTTGATTGGTGTCAACAGCAGGCTGAAAAAAGATAATAATGGAATCGTCAGGATGTAGACGAACAAGTTGTCTTTGCCGTGGTTTCGTATAAATCGAGGGACCTTCCTGATCAGCCTTACAAATTTAATATCCATATCAATCCTAACCATGAATCCAACGATGTTATCCCTGATGCTACATGCTGTAAAACACACTCATCTCATAAGTCTCGTCGAGTCTACAGTGCCTGACAACGTAGCGACCCCATCATCTCAACCAGACTCTGTCACTCCTTCATCCAGAAGCAGCAAAATCTGCTTATATCCAGCGCCTGACCCGCTCTTGGTAGGCTTGATAGTCAGAGCCAAAGCGGCGTAGAAGATAGGCCTCCTCCCGCGCTACAACATAAAAGTGCACAATCACCACCGCAGGCAGTAGCAGCAGCACCATCCAGCCGTTAAGAAAAACAAGAGCAAGCCCCAATTGCAACAGGATCAGAGCGAGGTAGAGGGGGTTTCTGGTGAATCGATATGGCCCGGAAACCATCAATCGATTGACCGGCCGGATCGGAGCAACCGGATTACGCGACGCATGGAACTCACGCATACCCCACAGAGTAATGGCGATCGCCGCGACACTCAGCATGACACCAACCCATTGCAGGATTATCCATGGCGGCAGTGGCATGGGAAAATAGTTGCTGATCACACCCCCCAAGCCGATGCTGACTATGTGGATCACCGGTGGGGGTATAATCACATCAGCATGATCTTTTTTTGGACGATCACTTGCCACTTTCTCTCCCTCTACCTATCCCGCTTCAATTGTCGGAAAACACTGAAATCCCATGCCTGAATACCTGCATCAAGCTGGCGCCCTGACGCTGGTAACCGGGCAATGAACCATCCTCTTCAGCCCGCCGGTAACACTCCACCGACACCCGCTTCAACTGCCGTAACATGCTCAACTTCGAGTTCTCAGACAGTATCCGTTGGCACAGATCAGCATCTCTTCCTCTCGCAGAAATTTCGCATTGAGATACTCATAAAAACCCCTGAATCGGCCCGTTGGTACGCCAAATAATGGTTTTATATTCACCACCAGCTTAAACCGATTGAGCGGTAAAAACTCAATGATCCTCAACCTGTCCAGCTTGACCAGTAACTGAGTCAGCTCCGTCTCAGTAAAGCGGTACTCCGCCGGATTCTGAACAAACTGTCGTGGTTAAAGATACCGATCGCTGCCAGCATGAGCTGGGTGCTGCCCACCATCTCCCGCTCCTGATCCTCAGCCTGCATGGTGATGCGCACCCGCCCTTCAGCCGCGATCTGCACCAGACCGGAGATTTCCAACAGCCGGTTGCTTGGCTCATCCCGTTTTATCCGACAAATAGTATCAATAAATAGTACTTTTCGTTTCCAATAATAGTGCTTTTAAGTATTTGGTTTATTTAATTACAACCCACCGCTACGGTGTCCTTAACTCCGATGTGGAGCCCCCCTTTTTATAAATATGGAGTTTTCGGAATGACCACTCTAACTAAACAACTTAAATATCTGCTCTTTGGCCTCACCTTTTTCGCTGCCCAGAGTGCCACATCTGCGGGACTGATGACGCCGAAATCGGCTAACCTGCCAGAATTGGAGATCAAACAGCACCATGTCGACGTCACCATCGAGGACGGTTATGCGGTCACCTCAGTCGAGCAGGTCTTTTTCAATCCCAACGATCGTGAACTTGAGGCCATCTACTCATTTCCGGTTCCGGAAAAAGCCTCTGTCGGAGAGTTTACCTACTGGATCGATGGCCAACCGGTAACCGGCGAGGTATTGGAGAAACAGCGGGCCAGGGAGGTCTACCAGCAGGAACGCCATGCCGGCCGGGAAACCGCACTGACCGAGCAGGACAGTTACCGCACCTTTGATAGCCATGTCTATCCGGTAAAACCTCAGCAGGATGTAAAAATCCGCCTTGTCTATATTCAGCCCGCCCATGTGGATAGTGGTATTGGACGCTATGTCTACCCCCTGGAAGAGGGCGGTGTGGATGAGGAGAAGCTGGCTTTCTGGAGCTATAACGACGTGGTGACAGAGGCGTTCAGCTTCAACCTGAAACTACGCTCCTCCTACCCGATCGACACCATGCGATTGCCACAACACCCCCAGGCATCCGCAACCGCCAACTCCCCACAGGAGTGGCTGGTCGCACTGCGAAACGGCCAGGCCAAAACAGCAGAAGGCGAGTCACAAGCCACCCCCGCAATCATCCAGAAACTGGATAGAGATATTGTGGTCTATTGGCGACACCAACAGGGCTTACCGGGCAGTGTCGACATGGTCACCCATAAGGAGCCAGGTAAGGATAGAGGAACCTTTATGCTGACCGTCACACCGGGGGATGATCTGGCTTCCATCCATGAAGGCCGGGACTGGGTTTTCGTGCTTGACCTGTCAGGCTCGATGAAGAGTAAGTATCAGAGCCTGGTTGAAGGGGTGAAAAAAGGCTTAGGACAACTTTCAGAGAAAGATCGTTTCAGGATCGTGCTCTTCAACGACCGCGCCAGGGAGCTCACTTCAGGTTATATCAACGCAAGCAGAGACAACGCACAACGCTATATCGATAAGCTTGAAAATATCGCACCCAATGGCAGTACCAATCTTTATGCCGGTGTCGAACGAGGTATAAAGGGTTTGGATTCCGATCGTTCGAGCGCCATCATCCTGGTAACCGATGGCGCTGCCAATGTCGGCACTACGGAAAAGAGAGCATTTCTCAAGCTGCTTGAAAAATATGATGTGCGGTTATTCAGTTTTGTCATGGGTAACAGCGCCAATCGCCCGCTACTGGAAGGCATGACAAAAATTTCCAATGGCTTTTCGATCAATATCTCAAACAGTGACGATATTGTCGGCCAATTGATGTTGGTAACGGATAAGTTAACCCATGAGGCAATGCACGATATCGATGTGAGCATTCGAGGAGTCAAAGTCAAGGATCTGACGCCGAATCGAATCGGGTCCCTCTACCGGGGTCGTCAAATGATCCTGTTCGGCCACTACTGGGGCGACGGTATGGCTGATGTCACCATTCGCAGTAAGATTTCAGGACAAAAGCGGGATTATTCGAGCCAATTCGAATTTCCCAGCCAGAGTAACCGCAACCCCGAGATTGAACGGTTATGGGCTTATGCCACTATTGAATCTTTGCAAAACCAGATCGACTATCTGGGTGAGGATGCTGACACGCGACAAGCCATTGTGGATGTCGCTAAAGAGTATGGATTGGTGACAGACTACACCTCAATGGTGGTTGTCAGAGAAGAGCAGTTCCAGCAGCATGGCATCGATCGTCACAATCAGGCGCGTGTTGCTAAGGAACGGGCTGCACGACAACAACGGGCCGCTGTACCGGTGACCGACAATCGAGTCGATAATCAGCAGCCGATGTTCAACAAACCCCGCGCCTACCCGACATCGGGTGGTGGCGCTCTCGGCCCCTGGCTGCTCCTGCTACTGATCCCGTTATTGAAAGCAAGACGTCAACGTCGTAATTAATAACACTTACTCAGGCTGGAGTTCATCCAGCCTGAGTTTTTTTGACTCAATCCCAAAACCATCCTGGTTTCGTTGTGAATGGCGAAATACAAACCAGGCAAGTCAGAGCCTCAGCTGACCTTCAGGACAAAAACAGCAACAATTTCATTGCCACGCATGATGGCATAACCTTCAAGCCCAGCGAGTCTTTTCCAGGCCTTTTCAGGGGTTGTAAAGTAAACTAAACAGTCACCATCTTGGAATTTCTTTTTGAAGGCCACCCATTTTTCGTGCCGATAGCCAAATGGCATTTGTGGCACATCTGGATTAAGAGATATCTTCTTCATAGAGCCCGCTTCGATCACTGAAAAATCATTGGCCTTGCTAACGATAATCTCCCTTTCTGTCGACTCTTTAAGTTGTTCTAAATTACAGGATGACGATTCACACCCAGAAGACCCAAACAATAAACAGGCAGCGAGTAGATAACCTAGAAATCTGTAACTATTCACAATATCGCTAGTGCCAGTTAGGATCTCTGGCCGGCTCTTTAAAATGATTCCACATAAATTCATTAGTTTGTTTTATTACTGGCTCTTCGAACTGGCTAGGATTCAGGTCATAGAGTAATTGATAATCAGGTTGCAAAGCATGATGTGCTTCATGGACTAACTGGCGCTCAAAGGAAAATGGATAACTCTCTGGGTAGTTATCCATAAACTCCCAGTACTCCTTTTCGGGTAGCTCAACTAAAGAGTTTTCAATACTTTCGTTCATCACTGTTTTATATGGAGCAGCCTTAACATAGTCTGGATTGATGATTATTTCGTTCTCATCCGCGTTATATCCAGTTATTTGGGAATAATCTATGGTGATCTTAAATCTACCAACCTTGTCTTCTATCGCTTTGATTTCTGGATAGCTTCTCAGCTTTTCCCAAGTCTCTTCAACTTGTTTAATTTCATCGATTCGTATAGCCGATGTTTCTACTGCGCCAGTCAATTTTTCAGAAGTACTCGGTGTGCTAGTCAGTCGGTCTTCAGTGGTTAGACTGCCGGCTATTCGTTCACCTGTCGTTTTAAGGTCTGAACTGGACATTTGACTGCTGTTAGACGCTCTCGAGTCGAGACCATCAAGTGAGCTGGGTGATAAAACAGATCCATCTGTTACGTTGCCATGTCGGCTTAAGGTGTTGTCCATAACACGCTCCTAAATGTACTAATACAGGTGACTGATTATCGGTCTATTCACGATGCTGCATCAACTAGTAATTACCCTCACAGGGTTCGATTGCACTTACACAGAACACTTCAATACATTTAAATACTGTTTTAAGTGGCTTAACAATATCCTTTGCCAGCAGATCCAGTGGATGGCGATTCCCATTTGCTAAGAGTTAGTTAATTCCCTTTATCCCTAGCGATTGAGATGGCACTTGATATTAAATTGCTAAGGAGAGATTTTGCTACTTCTCATGTTTACACACAGGAAGTATCGCAGGTTGCCGCTTCAGAATGTCGCCATAATTGGCTTGATGGTCCGCTTGGCAACAATCCATTTTCACTTCACTTCCAAGCTTCTGGCAAATTGATACTGAATAATTGAATATCGAATCAAGTATGGGTCTAAACAGCGTAATCAAGCACCAGCCCGCCAAACACCACCAGGCCAAACCGGTTATTGTTGAGAAAGGCCTCGAAACAGGCCTTGGGATTGCGATCCCGGGTCAACCACTGCTGATAGAGGAACAACATCGCCGCCGCGGCAATCCCCAGAAAATAGAGCAGGCCACGATCACTCATCAGACCGATCAATATCAATAGTCCGATCATCACCCCTTGCAGCAGACCGACAATCAGGTTGTCATGACGGCCAAACAGGATCGCTGTGGATTTCACGCCGATTTTCAGATCATCCTCTCGATCCACCATGGCGTACTGGGTATCGTAGATCAGCGCCCAGATCAGGGTGGAGAGAAAAATCACCCAGGTGATCAGCGGCAGACTCTCGGTCAGCGCCATGAAGACCATCGGCACCGCCCAGCCAAAGGCAGCGCCCAATACCACTTGAGGTAAATAGGTATAGCGCTTCATGAAGGGATAGAGTGCGGTCAGCCCCAGGGCCACCAGAGAGAGATAACGGGTCGGCCAGTTCAAAAAGATCAGCAGCGTGGCCGCGATCAGGGAGAGCACCAGAAACACACCAATTGCCTCTCTGGGCTGCACCAACCCACTGGCAATGGGACGATCCTCGGTACGCGCCACATGGCCGTCAAAATCCCGGTCCGCATAGTCATTGATGGCACACCCGGCAGAGCGCATGATCGCCACCCCCAAGGTAAAGACCAATACCATGCCCCAGGGAGGCACCCCGTCAGCGGCGATCCACAACGACCAGAGGGTCGGCCAGAGCAGCAGCAGTATACCGATCGGACGATGCAGCCTGACCAGCAGCGCATAGCGCCGCAGTCTCTCTCCCCAGCCCACAGACTGGACCGGCGGCAGTCCCATGTTCGCCTCACCACTCATCGATCATCACTCATCCGCATTGGCAACTGCGGCAGAAACAGCTCATTCACCAGAATCGGTCTCTGCGCCACATAGAACAGGGTGCGTCTACCCCAAAGCAACTCCGGTTGATTCTGAAGATGTTCACAGGCTGCATCGAACAGGGCATGCCCCGGGCTGAGTCTGGCAAACATGGTAGCGCCCCGAATCACCTTCGGATCAGAAAAAAGCACGGCTCCCAGAGGTTTCTCCCCAAGCAGCATCAGTCGTCGTGCCGGCCCTTTCAGGGTGGAGGCAGGAATCAGGGTGCGGGCGAAAACCCAGGGAGTGTCATCGCAAAGCAACACCACATCGCGCACCAGCGCCAATAGGCCCTGACGCATCTGCAACGATTGCCGTTCACTGGTCAGCGGCCGCCCCCACCCCTGCTGTTGCAGCGAGACCCGGAACCGGCCTGATCCACAACACTGGATCACCCGTCGGGTGAGGGAACCGGTATCGCGCAGCCACTCCTGAGCCTCTGGTGGAACCCCGCTGTAGCGGCGTTGCGACCAATCGCTCCAATGGGGTTCCAGTAGTGACCTCTTACTGCTTCGCTGACTCAAGCTTTGTTCCTTGAAAAAGATCGATTATGGCACAGCAGACAAGCAGTTGACGAACATCCGTGATGCCGGACAATCGTTCGGCAACGCTCGCTCAGGGATGCACAATGGGATCAGCGCTCAAACCCGCCCATAGTCGACCCGGTCACCCAGCCAGCGCTTGACCAGGGCAGTTGCAGCAGCCGGATCCTGTTTAAGCACCATGGCCGCCCCATCACGAACATCATCCAGCATCTCCTGATCGCGGATCAGATCGGCGATCCGCAGCTGCATCTCACCGGTCTGACGGGTGCCGAGCACCTCGCCAGGACCACGCATTTCCAGATCTTTCTGGGCGATCACAAAACCATCTCCTGTCTCGCGAAGGATCGCCAGACGCTGCTTCGCCTGTTGCGAGAGGGGGGATTGGTACATCAACAGACAGTGGCTCTCCGCGCTGCCTCGCCCTACCCGGCCTCGCAGCTGATGCAACTGAGCCAATCCCAGGCGTTCTGGATTCTCAATAATCATCAGGCTGGCGTTGGGTACATCCACGCCCACTTCGATCACTGTGGTGGCCACCAGCAGACCCAGTGAGCCGGATTTGAACTGCCCCATCACCCGCTCTTTTTCATCCTGCTTGATGCGTCCATGAACCAGACCGATGTTAAGCTCGGGAAGCGCCTCGGCCAACAGACGGGCGGTCTCTTCCGCTGCCTGGCACTGCAATACCTCCGACTCCTCAATCAACGTACAGACCCAATAGGCCTGACGCCCTTCGGCACAGGCCGCCCTGACCCGGGCAACCACCTCATCACGACGGTTGCTGGAAAGTACGGCCGTGGTGACCGGTTTACGCCCCGGCGGCAGACCATCGATCACCGACAGATCGAGATCGGCATAAGCGGTCATCGCCAGGGTGCGTGGAATCGGTGTGGCGGTCATGATCAACTGATGGGGTGTACGATTCTGCTGTTGCCCTTTTTCCCGCAAGGCAAGGCGCTGATGCACACCGAAACGGTGCTGTTCATCGATCACTACCAATCCCAAATCGCTAAACGACACATCATCCTGAAACAGCGCCTGGGTACCCACCACCATCTGTACCTCAGCCGACTCAATCCGCTGCAGCACCTGCTCCCGCGCTCGACCCTTGAGCCGTCCGGTCAGCCAGGCGATCTCAACCCCCAGGGGGGTCAGCCACTGACTGAAGTTGTTCAGATGCTGCTCCGCCAGCAGCTCGGTCGGCGCCATCAGCGCCACCTGACTGCCGGCACCGATCGCCTGCAGTGCCGCCAAGGCGCTGACCACGGTTTTACCCGAACCCACATCCCCCTGCACCAGCCGTTGCATCGGCTTGGAGTGGGCCAGATCATCTTCGATTTCGCTGACCACCCGATGCTGGGCCTCGGTCAGACTGAAGGGCAAAGCCTCGAGCAGCTCCTGCTTGAGTCGATTCTGTTTGGTGTAGGCGGTGCTTTTGATGCGCCGGTGTTCCGCCCGTACAGTCAACAGACTGATCTGATGGGCCAGCAACTCCTCGAAGGCAAGCCGCTGCTGGGCGGGATGCTCACCGGAGAGCAGCAAACGCTGATCCACATCCGGTGGAGGACGATGCAGAAAACTGACCGCCTCCAGCAGGCTGGAGAGCTGGAACCGCTGTAACAGATTCTCGGGCAGCAGCTCCCGCAGGGCAGAAGGGGATCGATCAAGCAACTCAAGGGTCTGGCCGATCAACCCTCTCAGGGTCAACTGATGCACTCCCTCAGTGGTCGGATAGACCGGGGTCAACGTATCCTCAACCATCAACGGTTCATCGTCCGAGAGCCGCTGATATTCGGGATGCACCATCTCCAGACTGTTGGGACCGCTACGAACTTCGCCGAAGCAGCGTAGCCGCACCCCTCTACTGAGATTCTGTCGCTGTGCATTACTGAAATAGAAAAAACGCAGAAACAGACTGCCGGTACCATCGGAGAGATGGACCATCAGTGAGCGTCGCCGGCCGAATTTGATCTCAGCCAAGTCGACCTCCCCTTCAATGACCACCTGATCGCCCCGCCGCAGACCGCCAATAGGATGAACCCGGGTTCTGTCCTGATAGCGCAACGGCAGATGGAACAGCACATCCTGCAAGGTGGCGATACCCAGTTTTGCAAGCTTTTCGGCACTCCTTGCCCCAACCCCCTTCAGCAGGGTGACAGATTGGTCTGCCAGACTTTTCAGTTCAATATCCTTTTTCAATGTCACTCGCTTTCATACGGTTTGAAGGTAAACTGTTGGCGTGTTCCCATGGAATCATGGTTGAACTCGGTCTTCCATGTGGAGACAACATTTTCTAGATCATGAACCCTGAGTAAAGTGGAAATGGTGGCACAGGAAACATTCAGTATTCAAACCCGCGGCAGAGAGACGGTCAACATCACCCATCAGATAACCTCACTGGTGGATCAGTCCGACATCCAAACCGGCATCTGCCAACTCTTCCTGCGCCACACCAGTGCCTCTCTGATCCTCTGCGAAAATGCCGATCCTGATGTCCGGTCTGACCTGGAGCGCTACCTCTCCAGACTGGTCAAGGATGGTGACCCGATCTTTCAACACACCATGGAAGGTCCGGACGATATGTCGGCGCATATCCGCACAATCCTTACCCACAGTGATCTCAGTCTGCCGATCAGTAACGGACGACTGGCATTGGGCACTTGGCAGGGAATCTATTTGTGGGAACACAGAACCCACCCCCACAATCGTCAAGTGATGGTAACTCTAATCGGAGAATAAGGGGACGAGAGCGGCAACAGGGACGATACTGGGGCTTGTTATAGAGCGAATTCAACAGAACTCACTTATCGAGTTTCACCTTTCCGCCAAACAGTCGACCAACCAGACTGTTTTTTGTTTTCGCCATCCACTCTTGCCGCTCACTGAGCAGCATCTTGGAGAGATTGACTAGGGATTGGAGGGTTTTGGTGCTGGCGATCTGCATCCTGATTTCAGTCTGCTCGGTGGCGCTGCTCCAGGGCCCGCCATTGTGTTTGCGGATAAAACCGACGACCTGATGGTGTAGCGCATTGCGTAAATTGGCCACCAGATCCTCTTCCGCCTTCTTCGGGTCCCTGCCGACCAGTTCGTGGACGTGTTTTTTAGCCTGTTTGGGAGTCACCAGTTTCAGGGTGACACAGTCATTCAGCAGCAGATGCTCCATCTCTGAGCGCCGATCCTTGAGACGCTCACCCATCGATTTCGCTTCCGGTACATAGCCGGTGGCTTTTTTGTTCTGCTGATGAGCCGTAACCGGCTTGGCCGGTTCCTGTTGCTCTGCAACCGCCTCTTCCAGCGACGCCTCCTGAACCCCATCAGACTTACCCGATTCCGTCGAATCGGTTAACTGACCGACCTCCCGTTCCAGCCACTTCGCCTTTTCGTTCAGTGCCTCGTGAAAATCGGCAACCGAACTCTCAGGGCTCAGCATCCCCATAGTCGCCTCTTCCAGGATCTGCACATAGTAGCCCATGATGCTGGGGTCGGTGATACCGTGGGACTGGCAGATGACAAAGGCGCGTCCTTTGATATTCACCTGCATCATCTGCTTGAGTTGGTCGCTCATATCAAAATAAAAACCAGTTATAAGGGCCTGATAACACGAGCGTCTACTGCTAATCCGCTATGAGTCAATCTCCATAATAGCATCCATTTCCACCCCTGCATCTTTCGGCAGAGCCGCCACCCCGATTGCCGCTCTTGCTGGATAGGGTTCAGCAAAGTAATCAGCCATCACCTGATTGACCACAGGAAAGTGAACCAGGTCGGTGAGAAACACATTCAGTTTGACCACATCGGCGAGGTTTCCACCGGCCGCTCTCGCCACCGCGTGCAAGTTGTCGAACACGCGTCTGATCTGTTGTTCGATATCACCTTCAACCATCTCCATGGTTTCCGGAATCAGTGGGATCTGCCCTGACAGATAGACAGTCTGCCCCACCTTCACCGCCTGGGAATAGGTACCTATGGCCTGTGGCGCCTGGTCAGTGCGGATAATTTCACGACTCATGTTGTTACTCCTCTGGATGTTATCGGGCCTGTCCGGGCCACTTTGCTGATGAATGGTTGATCTGTTATCTGCAGCAGAATCCGCACCGATCGAACACTCCCTATCGAGGGTTGCTGCTGATGCTATTTGAGACGACTGATGCGCATCACGGAAGGAAGTGAGCGGACCTGGCGCATGATTCTCGCCAGGTGCAGACGACTCTTCACGGTGATCACAAACACCAATGTCGATGAAAGCCCATCTCGCTCCTCTGATCCCACATGTTCGATGTTCGACTCCTGCTGGGAGATCACCGAAGCGACAGAGGCCAGAACCCCACGCTGATTGCCGGACTCGACCTTGATCTTGGTTGCGAACTCGCCCTGAACATCGGACTCCCATTCGGCCTCAATCCATTTGTGCCCATGCTTCTTGTAATCCCCAAGATTGGGACAGCCCTGACGATGAATGACGATACCCTTGCCTGGATTGAAGACACCGACAATGGCGTCATCGGGTATCGGCCAGCAACATTTGGCGAAATTGACCACCATCCCCTCGGTACCGCGAATCGCCAGCACTCCGGATGGTTCTGCCTCCTGAGCGCCAGTCTCGCTACCAGCCGGCACCATCTCCTCACCAGCCAGGCGGCGGGCAACCAGCAGTGGCATGTGATTACCCAGGGCGATACCCGCCAAAAGGGAGTCCAGACTCTCCAGACGAAACTCTTCCAGCACCTGATCTATCTGCGACGGATCAATCTCCTCAAGTTTCAGGCTCAGTAGATTCAGCTCCCGCTCCAGCAGGCGCCGTCCCAGGTTGACCGCCTCCTGGTCCTGCAGATTCTTCAGATAGGATCTGATGTTGGCCCTGGCCTTGCCTGTGACCACAAAATTGAGCCAGGCGGGACTTGGCCCAGCTGTTTCCGAGTTGATGATCTCCACCGTCTGACCGTTATGCAGCCTGGTGCGTAACGGCACAAGCCGGCGATCGACCCGGGCCGCCACACAGGTATTCCCCACATCGGTATGCACACTGTAGGCAAAATCGACCACCGTCGCTCCCTTGGGCAACACCATGATGCGCCCCCTTGGGGTGAAGACATAGACCTCATCGGGAAACAGATCCACCTTCACATGTTCGAGAAACTCCATCGAGTCGCCAACACCCTGCTGCATCTCCAACAGGTTTTGCAGCCAGTCGGAAGCGCGGGATTTCACCCACTGACCACTGGCTTCCCCGGTCTTGTACATCCAGTGAGCCGCAATGCCCGATTCCGCCAGCTTATCCATCTCTTCGGTGCGGACCTGGATCTCGATCGGAATACCCTGGGGACCGAACAGCACCGTATGCAGAGACTGGTACCCATTCGCCTTCGGAATTGCAATATAGTCCTTGAACCGGCCGGGCATCGGCTTGTAGAGATTGTGCACCACCCCGAGCACCCGATAGCAGGTATCCACCCGGTCGACGACGATACGGAAGGCAAATACATCGACCACTTCGGAGAAGCTGAGCTTCTTCTCAACCATCTTTTTATAGATGCTGTAGAGATGCTTCTGTCGACCGTAGACCTCGCCCTCAAAGTCCTCCTGTTCAAGACGGGTACTGAGCGCCTTTTCGACATTTTCAATCAGCTCCCGATGGTGACCACGGGCATCCGCAACCGCTCGCTTCAGCGCCCGGTAGCGCATCGGCCAGTAGGCAGCAAAACCCAACTCTTCCAGCTCGAGCCGCATGCTGTTGATGCCCAGCCGGTTGGCGATGGGAGCAAAGATATCCAGGGTCTCCTTGGCGATCCGTCGCGATTTATCGGGTCGCATCACACCGAGGGTACGCATGTTATGTAAGCGGTCTGACAGCTTGATGAGAATGACCCGGATATCTTTGGTCATTGCCAGCAGCATCTTGCGCAGACTCGCAGCCTGAGCCTCCGCCTGGGAGTTGAAATCGATCTTGGAGAGTTTACTGACCCCATCCACCAATTCGGCGATCTCCGCGTCGAAGGTATCGGCCAACTGCTCCTTGGCGGTGGGAGTATCCTCAATTACATCATGCAGAATTGCAGCCATCAGGCATTTGTAATCCATGCGCATGGTGGCGAGGATGCGTGCCACAGCAACCGGATGATAGATGTAGGGCTCACCGGTTTTTCGATGTTGGCCGACATGAGCCTCTGCACCAAACAGATAGGCACGATAGACTTCGCGGATATGATCCGAACTGAGATACTCTTCCAGATAGGCACACAGATCACTGATCAGAAAACGGGGCGTATCCTGATCTTTCTCTATGATGCCTAAAGGGTTGCTCATTCGGGCACTCCAAAAACACAACTAATGGAGAATTCTGTGCCGATTCAACCCTGAGTTGCAAGTCATTAGACAGGAAAAACTGTATGTTGCGGCGATAAACGCCGCAAGCGGGGAGGAAATCTTATTGGTTTGGTTCCATCGGCGCGATGTCAACATCCATGATCGCCTCATCAAGCACGGCCTCTTCCTCAGCGAGCTGCGCATCCACATCCTGATGGGAGATCAGGCCCTCGGCGATCTCACGCAGCGCCATAACGGTGGGCTTGTCGTTTTCCCAAGGCAGCAGAGGCTCGACGCCATTGACCAGCTGACGGGCCCTTTTGGTGGCAAGCAAGACCAGATCAAAACGGTTATCCACAAAATCCATGCAATCTTCAACTGTCACACGTGCCATCGTTTTTCCCCACCGGAATGAATTTCAAAGGGCCTCAGGGCCGCAAAAAAGAGAGGAATCATAAACCAAGTTACCGCCAAAGCCAATTTCCCAGTCAAAATAAGAGGGAAAACACCTTAACGCTGATCTGAAAAAAACCGTGCCGGGGGTACCCCCAGGTTTTCACGAAACATCGCAATGAATGCACTGGGGCTGCCATAACCCAGCTCATAGGCGACCTCCGTCACGGAGGCACCATTGCCTAATCGGTCGATCGACTCCAGCAACCTCAAGCGACGACGCCAGGCACCAAAACTCATCCCGAGATGACGGATAAAGAGTCGACCCAAGGTCCGTTCACTGGCGCCGATATCTAAAGCCCACCCAGCCAGTGTGCGGTTGTCCGCAGGATTGGCGATCATACTATCGGTAACCCGGCGGATCCTCGGTTCAGAGGAAAAAGGCAGATAGAGGGGGAAGCGCTCGATTTTTTTCAATTGATCCAGGATCACCAGCATCAATCGCGCCCCGGCCGTCTCAGGCTGATAGTCATTGCCGATCGCTGCCGCCTCCAGAATCAGTGCCTTAAGTAGAGCCGACACCCTCACCACACAACACTCGTCAGGCAACTCCTCGACATAATTCGGATCGATATAGACCGATCTCAATGAGACCGCCTCGGCCATCTCGACCTCATGCATCACCCCAGGGGGTATCCACAGCGCCTGAGAGGGAGGAACCAACCAGGCCCCATCATCGGTGGTCGCCTTCATGGCGCCACGGATGGCAAACAGCAGCTGCCCTCTCAAGTGGGAGTGTTTCGAGACCAGTTCCGAGGCCTTGCGCTCACTTGTCAGAGTCAAAACAGGCCGATCCGCATCCACCACATATCCCACGTGAACCTGGGGGTCTATTGTCCGTTTCTCAATATTCATTGTCAGATTATAGCTATTAAGACAATTCAATTCCCCTTCATAATAGTCACATGATGAAGATTCCGACACAGTTCAGAGAGCGACCTGAACTTCTGCTGATGTTGATGGCGATTGCCGTACCGCTCAGTTTTGCCGCCTGGCAGACTCTGTTGAACAACTTCGCCATCGAAAGAGTGGCCTTTACCGGCCAGGAGATGGGCATTCTGCAGAGCCTGAGAGAGATCCCCGGGTTTCTTGCCTTCGGTGTGGTTTTTCTGCTGTTACTGGTGAGGGAACAGAAGCTCGCCTACATCTCGCTGGCTCTGCTCGGGCTGGGTACCGCCCTGACCGGTTTCTTTCCCTCGATCATCGGCCTCTACATCACCACGGTCATCATGTCGGTTGGATTTCACTACTACGAAACCCTGCAGACCTCCCTGGCACTGCAATGGACCGACACATCCAACTCCGCCGAAGTACTCGGCAAACTGATCGCAGCCGGCTCATTTGCCTCGATCCTGACCTTTGGTCTGATCTGGCTTGGGGATAACCTGCTGCAACTCGACTACCAGTGGATCTACCTGGTGATGGGAGGACTTACCCTGCTGATCGCCCTGATCTCCTGGTTGAGCTTTCCCCTCTTTCCGCAGAAGACAGAACAGCACAAACACATGGTGCTGCGTAAGCGGTACTGGCTCTTCTATCTGCTGACATTCATGTCCGGCGCCCGCCGTCAGATCTTCGTGGTGTTCGCCGGTTTTCTGATGGTGGAGAAGTTTGGTTACAGCGTTTCACAGATCGCCATGCTGTTTTTGATCAATGCGACCCTCAATGTCTTCCTTGCCCCACGCATCGGTCGCCTGATTGGCCAGATCGGGGAGCGGCGCGCCCTGCTGATCGAATACAGCGGACTGATCCTGGTATTCGTTGGCTATGCCCTGGTGGAAAACGCCACCATAGCCGCCGGACTCTATATCATCGATCACCTCTTTTTCGCCCTGGCAATCGCCCTCAAAACCTATTTCCAGAAAATTGCCGATCAAGAGGATATCGCTTCGACCGCCGGGGTCAGCTTCTCCATCAACCATATTGCCGCCGTGGCGATTCCTGCTGCGTTCGGGATCATCTGGATGAGCTCACCCGCACTGGTGTTCTACGCCGGCGCCGCGATGGCCGCCATCTCCTTGATTCTTTCGCTGCTGGTGCCGGAAGCTCCCACCCCAGGCCGGGTCAGCCGTCTGGCCTATTCCAGCACCGGCGGTAATTAAGGCCCCGCTGAACCGTTCGCGTCTCATACTGCCGGGTGGCCTGGATCAACAGACTGAACAGGACTTCAAAAAATCTGCGGCTGCAGACTTATTGGAAGGATAGGAAATACCTTGATCCAGCTCGAACGGCTGCTGCAATGATTGATACTTTTCTGCGGTAATGCACAAAGCGGCGACGATGCATGCCACAGACCATTGACGACAACAACGATCCGAGCAACTCAGCCATCAACAGCAGAGACCATAACCCTGGATGAATCTCTGAATTTAGTAAAGATACTCAATCTCATCGTTGACGAAGGTATAGCGAGGCTGCTTATACCAACCATACAAAAGAGACCAACGGGGCTCTTTATGAACCTTCGATTGATAGATCTTTAACTGACCGGTTTTGTCATTCATCCAGAAATCGAGGTCATAGAGCTTATCCGGCTCACCAACCACATGAAAATCTGTACAGGCAAAGTAGATATCACTGCCAATCTGTCTGACCGGATCATGAATACGCACGAACTTCAGCGTCAGGACTTCTCCGGTTTTATCGTCACGTAGACGAAAAACACCATTCTCATCCACCACATCCTCGATGTGCTGCATCATGGTTGACTTAATGTCTTCGACATAATACTTGCGGCTATCGGTGGGTGTGTCACCTGACTCATCAGCCATACATAGAGTTGTCGCCAATCCCGCCAAGCCAATCAGCAGCAGATATCTGATCATCACTTGAATCCTATTGGGCTGCCGGTTTACCTGCATGTTCCGCAGGTTTGCCGCCATGCTCCATCTTCTTCATCGCCTTACCGCCATGTTCGCTGACTTTCTTCGTCTCATCCTCCATGGCCTCCATGGCCTTTCCGCCATGCTCTGCAGCCTTGCCGGCATGTTCTGATGCCTGCTGTTTTGCCTTCATTGCCTTGCCGCCATGTTCAGCTGCCTTGCCTGCATGTTCCGCTGAAAATACCGCCAACGGAAACAGTAACACTAGGCCAAGTATCTTTTTCACAACATCTCTCCTCACAATTTTTTTAGGTTATAGAATCTCTACAGGAATCCGGTCTGAGTAGTCTTAATGGAGAACACCATCCAGACTGGACCAACATATCATTTGGTATATTTAGTCGCCGCACCTCAGTCAGCCAACCCCATATTTCTCCGACTGAATGGCTCTATCAACCAGGCCTTGAAGGAGAACGCCGTCTCCCGGGCCTGAGGTAAGCCGATCAGGCCTCCGCTATCCGCAACTTTTTCCTCTCTGGGCATCTGATTATAGCTGCCGAACAGCGGATCCCAGAAACTGAATATGGTGGAGAAATTTGCGTCACCATAGCTCCGTTCAACCCGATGATGGGAGGTATGAAACCTGGGAGTTACAATCACTCTGCACAGAACCCGCTCTATTGGCTCAGGCAGATCAATATTGCTGTGATGAAACTGGGCGCACAGACTGATCAATCCTTCAAATACAAACCAGGCAATCGCGGTGGGTCCCCAGACCAGCACCCATAGTGCTTTAGCGAAGGATGAGAGAAAAAGTTCACCCGGATGGAAACGCAGTGCGGTGGTCACATCCATCTCGGTATCCGCATGATGGGCTTTATGAAAACGCCACAGCAGAGGAAAACGGTGATTCGCTCTGTGCCAGAAATAATCAAACAGATCGAGCATAATCAGTGACACCACAATTTCCAACCAGCCATTCAAACCCAACCAGCGGGAAATACCCCAGCCCTGCTGCTCGACATAGACAATCCACAGCAGAAAGGGCACATAGATCAATACCCTGACAATCACTGTGTTCAGCGCCGCTACAGCGGCATGAAACATGAAGCGGTTGATTCGTTTCCCCTGCCAGACACGGGCGGGAAAGATGGTTTCAAGGAGGATAAAAAAACTCAATCCACCCAAAAACAGAATCAAGCGACCACCATCCAGGTCCAATTCCATAATCAATCAGCTCTCAGTTAAATTCTAATAGTCTATCCAAACGGTTCTACTGGGCCCTAACCAGGACGATCATCTTAGTCATATTGAGCGGATAAAATTCAACAATATTAGCCAGGAATTTCCACTGGCCTCCATATTATTGAACTTTCCGACTGTTCGGAGGCAACGCTCGTGTTAAGCAACCTCTGAATAAGTCTGAACCGAACAGCTTGTCGATCAAAATTTGCCGATTCAAGGCGCAGATCGCACGTAATAGCCCGCTATTGCGAAGATCTGCAACGCAGAAGCGGTGCATTTTGGCGACAAGATGTCGGTTCATGACTTGTTCGGAGGTTCCTTAACTTGTAGGTTATCAATCTGAGTGCTTCACACACCACTGGAAAACCGAACACGAGATCCAATGTACTACAGAATAGCCCTATTGTTTACCTTGATTTATACCCTTCCGGCTTACGCAGAACAGACGCCAGTCTTAAAAAAATCGGATGACCGTCATATGTCGAACCTGACTCAGCTGACCTTCAAGGGGGACAATGGTGAGGCTTATTTCAGTTTCGACGGGCAACAATTGATCTACCAGTCGAACCGGGAGGGTTTTGAGTGCGACAAGATCTGGACCATGAATATTGATGGATCCAACAAAACCATGGTCAGCCCAAATCATGGCGCACACACCTGCGCATTCTTCCAACCCGGGGAACAACAGATCGTTTTTGCATCCACAAGCCACCTTCAGGGAAGCTGTCCAAGCAAACCCGAATGGCCCCCACACATACGTTATGCCTGGCCGCTGCACCCTTACGACATCTATCGGGCCAATGCAGACGGTTCTGGCCTGACACCGTTAACCGACAACCCCAAATATGACGCCGAACCGATTGTCTCCGCAGACGGGAAGTCGATCGTTTTCGGTTCACAGCGCAAGGGGGATTTCGACATCTACCGGATGGATGTGGATGGCGGCAATGTTCAACGCCTGACTGATACTGAAGGCTATGATGGTGGACCGTGGTTTTCTCCAGACAGCACAAAGATTGTCTGGCGCGCATGGCATCCCTCCACCGCCGCTGAAAAGTCCCAGTGGAAGGAAAACATGGAGAAGGATTACATCCAATCCACACCTCTGGATATTTGGGTAATGGATGCAGATGGCAGTAACAAAATACGCCTTACAGACAATGGTGCCACCAACTGGGCCCCATCCTGGCATCCTGACGGTAAGCGCATCGTCTTTTCAAGCAACATGGATGACTGGCGGGATGATTACAAAACATATGGTCACAACTTTGAACTCTACCTGATAAACAGCGATGGATCGGGACTTGAGAGGATCACCTATAACCAGGTTTTCGACAGCTTCCCCATGTTCTCACCCAACGGCAAAAAGATTGTGTTTGGTTCCAACCGCAATCCGGACAAACCTCGTGCAACGGATATTTTCATTGCTGACTGGACTGAATAGATGAATAGAGGCCTCCTGTTTCTACTCTGGTTGATTTGCACACCACTGCTGGCGGTCGAGAGCCACCCACCCATCCACCATCAACTTGATGTCAAGCTTGAACCGCAACAGCAGACGCTTAACGTCACTGATCGTATCTCATTCACACAACCTCTATCTAATCTCAAGCTGATCCTGCACGCCAACCTAAAACCTCGTTTTTCTACAGACCAGGGCAAGGTTCAGGTCAGACTTGACCATCAGGATAATTATGCCGAGCGTTATGATATCAGCCTGCCCAAAGGAGCAAACCACTTAACGGTGGAATACACTGGCCGCATACACCATAAATTAACTTCCAGCCGCAAAGAACGATCAAGGGGATTTAGAAGCAGCGCCGGACTTATCGATAAAAAGGGGATTTTTCTAGCCGCTGGCAGCTTGTGGTATCCACAAATCGAAGGCTATCCCTATCTCACTTTCAACATGCAGGTCACCCTGCCAGCTGGCTGGTCCTCGGTCACTCAGGGTCACCGGGGAAAACCTAACAACAACAGCGAACAGAACATAGATCGTTGGCAAATCGACAAACCACAGGATGAGATCTATCTGATCGCAGCAGAGTTCACTGAATATCAGAAGATCACACAACTCCAGGGGAAACCGGTATCGGCTCAGGTATTTCTTCGTAGCGCAGATCAGAAACTGGCAGAGCGATACCTGCAGGCAACGGTCAAATACCTGAAGATGTACGAACAGTTGATCGGAGCCTATCCCTACAGCAAATTCGCATTGGTAGAAAACTTCTGGGAAACCGGATTCGGCATGCCTTCATTCACTCTGCTTGGCTCAAGAGTGATTCGTCTTCCTTTCATCCTCAACACATCTTATCCCCATGAGATCCTGCACAATTGGTGGGGCAATGGGGTTTATGTGGATTTTGATAGCGGTAACTGGAGTGAGGGATTAACCGCCTATCTGGCAGACCATCTGATCAAGGAACAGCAGAGCCAGGGTATCAACTATCGTCAGCAGAGCCTGCAAAAGTACCGTGACTATGCAGCCAAGCACAGGGACTTCCCCCTCACAGCATTCAAAAGCAGGCACAGTTCAGCTACTGAAGCCGTCGGTTATGGTAAAACCCTGATGATGTTTCATATGCTGCGCAAGCAACTAGGTGATCAACTTTTCACTAAGGCGCTTCGACAGTTCTACCGGCAATACGAGTTTAAAATCGCCTCCTTTGCAGACCTTCAGCAAACTTTTGAAGCGGTCAGTGGAAAATCATTAACAAGCTTCTTCACTCAATGGGTTGAATACACAGGGGCGCCTGAACTTCGACTCATTTCAAGCAGAATCGACAAGCAAACGGATAAAGTTCGCTTGCAGTTTACTCTGCAACAGCTTCAACCGGACCCCGTATACAAGTTAAATATCCCAGTGGCGGTTTCACTGGCCAATCAAACTGAAGCGAAACAGTCGGTCATCACCATGGTGAAGCGAAAGCAGACTTTTGAAATGGATCTGCCTTCAATCCCGACCCGACTCGACATTGATCCGCAATTCGATCTATTCAGAAAACTGGCACTGGAAGAGACCCCGCCAGCTTTCACACAAATCTTCGGCACAGCCAAACTGCTCGTAATCTATCCCAGCAGTGCAACACGCGAGATGAAAAAAGCCTGGCAGGCCTTCGCTGATGAGATCTCCCATATGGGGCCGGAACAAGTCACCATCATTGCAGATGATGAGATAGAAAGACTGCCTGAAAACAGTGCAGCAGTGGTACTCGGCTGGAACAATCGTTTCACCAAACAGGTTCAACAACAGTTGCAACAACATCCATTGACATTCACTCCCGATATTGTCCGTGTGGGAGCAGAACAGATCGGCCGACAAAACAGTGCGTTTGCATGGGTTACAAGAATCAGAAATCAGAACGAACAACCCTACCCACTGGCACTGATCACTGCAGACCTGCCCAGCGCACTGCCAGGACTGGGGCGCAAAATACCCCACTACCATAAATACAGCTACCTGGCCTTCAGCGGCACAGAACCCAAAAACAGCCTAAAGGGACGCTGGCCGGTTGCAAATTCACCGATGACCAGACTCTTCACACCGGGTGCAGCAAGAGCAAAATTAGAGCCTACCTTACCACTGGTCGAACCGGTGCTTGAATACAATCCGCAACAAATGATGCAAACCGTAAGCTATCTGAGCGATCGGCAGCTGCAGGGCCGAGGACTGGGATCGAAAGGTCTGGATCTGGCAGCAGACTACATAGCTGCCGCGTTTAAAAAAGCGGGTTTAACGCCCGGTGGCGAGCAACAGGGATATTTTCAATACTTCTTTGCCAATGATGAAGAAGGTAAATCGCAGCGGCTGAAAAATATCATAGGCGTTATTCCAGGCAGACACCCACAACGCTCAAAACAAAACCTCGTGATTGGCGCACACTATGATCACTTAGGACTTGGCTGGCCCGATGTCCGCGAAAACAACCAGGGCAAAATCCACTTTGGTGCAGATGACAATGCCAGCGGTATTGCCGTCATGCTTGAATTGGCACGCATACTGGCCAAAAACCACAAACCCGACCGTACGATTGTATTTGTTGCTTTCAGTGGTGAGGAAGCGGGTCGCCTGGGTTCAAAACACTATGTAAAGCATCAACAAAGGCATCCGGTATCCAAGACGATCGGCATGCTCAATCTCGACTCAGTCGGCCGTCTGTTCGATAACAAGCTGATTGTGCTCGGTGCAGAGAGCGCTTCAGAGTGGCCCCATATTTTCAGAGGCATAGGTTTCGTTACCGGCATAGAGTCTGCAATGGTCAATGAACCCCTCGACACCAGTGATCAGATCAGTTTCCATGAAGCCGGAGTTCCGGCTGTACAGCTCTTCACCGGTGCTCACACGGACTACCACAGACCAGGGGATACCGCTGATAAGATCGACATTGACGGTATGATCAAGGTAGCCGAAGTCAGTAAACAGGTTGTGGAATATCTAGCGGCTCGTGAAGAACCGATGACAATTCGATTGGCCGGTGCCCAACAATCCCAGAAGACTTCCAAACAACGCAAAGTCTCTCTCGGCACTATCCCTGATTTCACTTATCAAGGTCATGGCTACCGTCTGCATGGCGTGGTACCCAACTCTCCGGCTGACAAGGCGGGTCTTAAAAAGATGGATATCATTGTCCATATTGATCAGACTCCCATAAAAGGTCTGCGAGATCTGTCCAAAACTCTCAAATCCCTGAAACAAGGTCAGACGATTCGAATAGAATACTTGAGGGATGGCGCTACAAATCAGACTAGCGCACAACTGATAAACAGATAATCTACCCGACACACATGAAAAGAGAGCGACTCTTTAACTGGCCTTTACCTGCAGAAGAAGAAGCAGCTGAAAGTCGCTTTCAATCCCTTCCCAAGCTCTACTCAATAATTTCTCCCAATAGATTCAAATGCACCAATACAGTGCACACAAATAGTGCATGCGCTTCATTTCAGTGCGAACCCAAGACATCTCACACTCAAGAATATTGCTATCTAACTGTTTAACAGACGAAAACAGAAAGTGGCATGGATGATGCTGCTCTGAGATCGCGCTAGCTGTGATCGACGGCGTATTCAGGCACATTGCTCAATTTGGAACAAGCCGCACTCCACGCTTAATCCGATTGGTGCATCCAGAGAGGCCTGATCATGACCATGTTGTCCGCCGGAAATCCTGTACGACTTACCGTCATTGATTTCTATCGCATTACACCAATAGGTAATTCTGATCTTTCGTTTGGAGATATATAAAGTATGAAAAGTAAGCTGGAATATATATGGCTCGACGGCTACAAGCCGACCCAGAGTCTGCGAAGTAAAACCATGGTCCGCTCCGATTTCAGCGGTAAACTGGAAGACTGCCCGATGTGGTCGTTTGACGGTAGCTCGACCGAACAGGCTGAGGGTAGCGCATCTGACTGCCTGCTGAAGCCAGTCGCGGTAATTCCTGATCCGGCGCGTAAAAATTCTTACCTGGTGATGACCGAAGTTCTCAACGCCGATGGCACCCCACACCCCTCCAACGGTCGGGCCACCATTGAAGATGACGATGATGATTTCTGGTTTGGGTTTGAGCAGGAGTACTTCCTCTGGGATCCTGTTACCAATCTGCCACCAGGCTTCCCGGCTGGCGGTTACCCACCTCCCCAGGGCCCTTACTACTGTTCTGTCGGTGCGCGCAATGCCTATAACCGCGAACTGATCGAAGAGCACCTGGATATGTGCTTGGAAGCCGGCCTGAACGTTGAGGGTATCAACGCCGAGGTGGCAGCTGGTCAGTGGGAATTCCAGATCTTTGCCAAAAGCGCCAAAACCGCTGGTGATGAAATCTGGCTGGCCCGTTACCTGCTGGAGCGCACTGCTGAGAAATTTGACCTGGCAGTCGACTGGCACCCCAAACCGCTTGGTGATACTGACTGGAATGGCTCAGGCATGCACGCCAACTTCTCGAATGGCCCGATGCGTGAATCCGGCGATGAACAGATTTTCACCAAGATCTGTGATGAGTTCGGTAAAAATGTCGGCCCCTGTATCGCCGTCTACGGTGCACACAATGATCAGCGCCTGACAGGTCAGCATGAGACCCAGTCCATCGACCAGTTCAGCTACGGCGTTTCCGACCGTGGTGCGTCGATTCGTATTCCGGTTGGTACGGTTGAGGATGGCTGGAAAGGTCGCCTGGAAGATCGTCGTCCGGCATCCAATGCGGATCCCTATAAGGTTGCCGCAATCATCGTCAAGATCACCAAAGAGGCGCTTGGCTGATCCGACTCTGAATGAGTGCGATCCACAACCGGAGCGGCTTAGCCGCTCCGGTTTTTTATCTTTACTTCAGGGAACGGGTAACAGAAGTTCCTGAACCCTCACTTCACGCTTGCCCACTCATGTTCCAGAGTGCGTATCACCTCACTCATCGACTCCGGTCTTGCAGCGGGCTCTTTGGCCAGACATCTCATACAGAGAGCTTCGAGAATTTTTGGCACCGGATATTTACTCACTTCCGAAGGTCTACTTGGCTGGCGGTTTTCCACCATGTCAAGGATTTCATAGGTCTTGTCACTGTCGAACGGGGTCTGCCCTGTCAGCAGCTCATAGAGGACTGATCCCAGGCTGTAGATATCGGTGCTGAAGCTGATATCCGGATCACGCCGGATCTGCTCCGGGGACATATAACAGAGGGTACCCTGCAGCTTGCCATAGCCGGTTATCGATTTATCGCCGTCAACCACCGTTTTGCTTTCCTGCGGCTCCTCCAGGGTGCTGCCATCCTTTCTCCAGACCTTGGCCAACCCCCAATCCATCAACAACACTTCATTGTAAGGGCCGACCAGTATGTTCTCGGGTTTTATGTCACGATGCGCGACACCATGTACATGGGCGTAGCCCAAGGCATGCGCAATCTGCACAACAACCTCAACCAGCTGAGTCAGGTCATAACGTTCACGGTAGTTGAGGATTTCCCGCAGCGTATAACCATGCACCAGCTTCATGGTGAAATAGTAGTGCCCCCGATTGTCCCGACCAATCTCATAGATGGGCACCGTGTTTGGGTGTTGAAGCATGGCAGAAACCCGTGCCTCGCGAAGCAGACGTATATTCTCTATCTCATCATCGATAAATTCAGATCTAAGGGTCTTATAAGCAACCACCCGGTTCAGATGCATATCCTTGCAGGTCTTGATCAAGGACTTGCCACCCTTGGCGATGGTACTCAGGAACATGTAACGGGTGTTAGGATTGAGAACCTTCGGCAGCGGTTTGTCAGTGTCTTCCAGAAAGACATCGTTGTATTCTTTTGGTGGCTCCTGAAACTTGAGCATAATGAGTCACTTCATCTTCTCTGTGTCAACCAAGTGTAGCACTCTTCCTGGCCTGGTTTATGAATATTTCTTTGAATCAAGACACAACAGGACAACGTCCCGACAACCTGTAAATCAGCACATAATTCACAGGGACAATCAGCCCATTACACATACTGCACCACACCGGTGCATGTTATTTCGATCAGCTATTTACGGTCTCTGCCAAAGTCTGTTTAAACGATTGAACCAGACACTTTGCAGACCCCATTCAGCCACACTGAAACCAGGATTCATCGGCTTCAGGATCTATACTTTTCTCCCGAAAGTTTCAACTTGTCAGTTTGGCATAGAGTCGCGGCAGTTCACGGGGCAGCTCCGACGGCTTGCGAATCACCACATACCCGGTCGAACCGAACAGATGGGGAAGATAGTCATTGGCCTTGCTATCGATGGTGACACAGAACGGCTCCAACCCCTCTGCACGAGCTTCACGAACAGCCTCACGAGTATCCTCGATACCGTACCGTCCCTCATACTTATCCAGATCATTCGGCTTACCATCAGTGAGTATCATCAACAGACGGCGCTCTGATTGCTGCTGTTTGAGAATCGAGGTGCTGTGACGGATTGCCGCGCCCATGCGGGTGTAATAACCGGGTTTAATGGCCTGTATGCGTCCACGAATGGCGCCGTTGTAGTGTTCATCAAACCGCTTGATCTGATGGAAACGGACAGGATCCCGTTTACGCGAAGAGAAGCCGTAGATGGCAAAGGCATCTCCGGTAGCGGATAGACTTTCAGAAAACAGGAACAGACTGTCACGGATCACATCGATCACCCGGGCATGGTTGCCCACCCAGGTATCAGTGGAGAGTGAAAGGTCCGCCAGCAGCAGGCAGGCCAGATCACGGGATCCCGCTTTCAACAGGCGATAGAGACCGTTGTCCGTGGAGGCGTGACCGGCAATGCGATCGGTGGCAAAGCGCAAGTAGGCATCCAGGTCGATCTCACTGCCATCCTGTTGGCCCTTGTACCACTTCCGTGAAGGCGCCAAATATTGGAATTGAGCCCGCAGCTTTTTTGCTGTGCGGTAGAGATGAGGAGGCAAGGTACAACTAGCGGCGTCGGCCGCCAGCATCGGCACCACTCGACACAGGTCGGGAATCAGTTGGCGTTTCTTGAAGTCCCATTCCGGCAGCAGGATACCCTCATGCAGTACCAGATCGTCCTCCGCTGCGGCCGGCAGATCGAGATCAAAACGCACCTTTCCAGCAGCGCCTCTGGCGTCACGGCTGATACTGATAAGATCCATATCCTGAGCTGCATCGGCGGCGCTCTCCAAATCCTCGTTCTCTTCCGCATCCCGGTCCAGTTTGAGAAAGCCGCCCCAGGTAAAGATGTTTTCCATGCGAATGGTGACCAAGCCCCGCCCCTTGGTCTCTTTCTTATCAGTCTCCTCAGCCAGTCGCTTAGTCTCAGATTCCAGGGCTTTACTACCACCGCCACCGCTGCTCTCACGGTTATCCCGGTTTTGCTGGCGACTCATGCTGACGGGTGGGCAGGGATGAAGCCAGAGTGGCACGGGGTGCGGTGGCCGGGGTGCCTGAGGCAGATGTTCAATGCTGCCGGGTTCAAGCAGTGCCTGGCGTATAGCGGACTCCTGAGCCAATTCCAATGGCTGATGGGATGGGGGCTGCAGACGCAGTGCCAGGTGAGCCGACACCAACCGCTGATAGAGCGGCCGGATACTGGGGTAGCGTTCCAGCACCTCACAGGTCAGACGCTGATTGCGACTGAACCAAGGTTCATCTTTCAGCTGTTCACCCACGGCAAGAACCACCAGCCAGCGGTAGAGATCCCGATTAAGCTGGGTGGTTGAAAAACAGTCGATCACAGCAGGCAGTCGAAGATACTGCTCATCACGCCAGGCCAGTTCGACCTTCTTGTTATCTCCGGCAATACGATGCAACAAGCTGCGTCGTGCGGTATGTTCCGTGGCATGGGCGGCTTCAACCTGTAAACCACCATCGCCCCCCAGTGCTCGAAACAGAATACTGACACGGGTACTCACCTGCTGCAGAGTGACCGCCGCTTCTGGATAGCGGCTCTGCGCAGCACGTGTGATCAGCCGATGCCAGAGCTCACCAACCCGTTCTTCCATCAGCCACCACCATTGAGCGGTATCGTTCTATCAGCAGACTTACTGCCCTCCTCTTCTGCAGGCCGGCCGGTTGCCACTGCAACGGCCTCGGCTTCACTGACCCATTTGAGGAGTGATTTCTGTTCGAGTGATCCCTGAACCTGCTCACAGGCTGTGATGCATTGAGCACACTCGGTACAGGTAAACATGCGTCGCTTGATCGAGCGCGGCTTCAAGCGCATTGGGCAGATATTGTCACAGGCACTGTTGCAGTTTGAACAATGCCTTGCCCGGTTTCGATCGAATCCCACGACCAGGCCCCGATCGTTGGCCATCCAGGCGAGACTTTGAAACAAACCCACCGCACAGCCAAATCGGCAGAAAAGATGCCGGGCAAATGTAAATTCTATAAACAGCAGCAGCGTGCCAACACCAATGAAGCGAGCCTGGTTTGGGGTTAACGATGCATGCAGCAGGTTGTGGTAGATCTCCTCCGGAGGCAACAGATAGGTGAGCAGCACCACCGCCCAGAGCAGTGCAAAAAATGCAGCGGACAATAGGGTGAGTGGCCAGTAGCGCCAGTCGAACTTCACCATCGTTCCATCCGCCTGGCGTCGGGGCAGTGGCTGACGCTCCCACAGGCTCTGCCTGCCACTGGCATAAAACATCAGTCGATTGATCATCTCCACCACCGAGAAGTGGGGACAGAGCCAACCACAATAGAATCGTCCGAAACGCCAGGCGACCCAGATCAATCCACCGATCACCAACAACAGGGGCAGAAAACCACGCAAGATGATATTGAGACTGCCCTGCAGCGAGCTGATGTCTCCCCCGATCAGAGCATCCAGGCCAAGCGTCCAGTGGCTGCCAAACAGAATAAAGTGATTGAGGTTCAGATCGAAACGAAACAGATCGAGAGGTGGCGCCAGGATAAACAAACAAAAGAAAGCCGCCTGAAAGAGAGAGCGTCGACGCTGCAGGGTTGAACTGCGCTTAAACATCAACCCGCCCGATCAAGGGAAAACGATAGGTCTGCCCCGACATGGCTTTGATAAGGCCAAGCAGACCCGGAATCAGTAACAGGGGAACACAGATAATGTAGTAGAGCTCAAAGATGACCAAAGCATGCAGAGAACGGTACCCCCCCAGAAAAATGATCAACAGATTCGCCATGGTAAAAAGCAGAGTCGCGATAACGGCACCGACGAACGCCTGACGCAGGTGATTGAAAAGCAATCTACCCGCACTACCCCGGTGACGCAGCCAAAGCCAGGCCAGCGCAATCAGTGGCAACAGGGGAAACAACAGATTCAGCAGATAGAGACCTTCACTGATCACAGCCAGCGTTTTACCCTCGACGCCCTCAACCTGTCGTTCCGGTTCAACCACCGAAGGTAACCTCGACAACATCCATCAGCGCAGCAACGGTCTCTTCATCATCACTCAGAGGCTCAACCAGGGCAGCACGACACGCCTCCAGTGGTGCGTATCCACCCTCAATCAAAGTGGCGGTATAAACCAGCAGGCGGGTTGAAGCCGCCTCTTCCAGGTCATGATCCTTGAGCGCACGAAGGGCATTGGCCAGGTTTACCAGGCGCTTGGCAAGGAGCGCGTCGATGCCTGTTTCGCTGATCAAAACCTGTTGTTCCAGCTCGCTTTCCGGAAAGTCGAAGCGGGTCGCCAGAAAGCGTTGACGGGTACTCGGTTTCAAGCCTTTGAGTAGATTCTGGTAGCCGGGATTATATGAAACGATGAGCATAAACTCCGGCGGTGCATGCAGAATCTCACCAGTACGTTCGATCGGTAGAATGCGTCGATCGTCGGTAAGCGGATGGAGCACAACCGTGGTGTCCTTACGCGCTTCCACCACTTCGTCCAGATAGCAGATCGCCCCCTCCCTTACCGCCCGGGTCAATGGCCCGTCACTCCAGAAGGTCTCCCCTTCACCGATCAGATGACGTCCCACCAGATCGGCTGCCGTAAGGTCATCGTGGCAAGATACGGTATATACAGGTCGCCCCAGGCGGGCTGCCATGTGGTTTACAAAGCGGGTCTTGCCACACCCGGTAGGCCCCTTGATCAACAGCGGCAGTTGATGACGATAGGCATGCTCGAACAGCTCGATCTCATTTCCCTGGGGTTTGTAGAAGGGTAACTCGTTCAAACCGGACACCTCACGGATAAGATAGATAGAAGGCCATTCCGATCAGGATACCCGGAATGAACAACCAGATAAAAACCGGCCAGCGCCATATACCACGGACACGGCCGAGACCCATAAAATAGCTTCCCACCAACTGTCCTTTGATCAACGCCAGAAACAACACCATCAGGGACAATCCAAGACCACTGAATCCCATTTTAGCAACCAGAAAGGTGGTCAGACTGAAAGAGATCAGCAACAGATAGATCAGAGTGCAGGGACGAATACCAAGAAGTTCACTTAGTCGTTTCATGGGCCGATCACCGCATCACATAGACAAGAGGAAACAGAATCAACCAGACCAAATCGACCATGTGCCAGTATGAGGCACCGCTCTCGATTCCGGTATGCTCCTGGCGACTGTATTTACCCCTCGCTGCCATCACTGCGATTGCCGCAAGAATGACCATCCCCATGATAACATGCATGAAATGGAAAAAAGTCAGGGAGAGATAAAACATATAAAAAGTATTACTGCTGAGATTGATTCCCTCACTGTAATGGTGGACATATTCGAAAGTTTTGACAATCAGAAACAGCAGCCCCATGGAGATCGCTGCCAGCAGCCAGTGGACACAGCGCCTGCGATCGTCCACCTTAATGGCACTCACCGCACGAACCACAAAATAGGAGCTGGTGATCAACGCCAGAGTATTGATCAATGCCGCCTCCCGGTCCAATGTCAGCTGGTACTCATTGAACAACTCCACGTGCTGCAGGCGGGTAAATGCATAGGCGGCAAAGAAGACGGCAAATACCGTCAGCTCCGCCAGGATGAAGATCCATATCGCCAAATCACCCGGCGGGTAGTTACTCTGTAAAACTGATCGATCTGCCGTCATGGCCACTCAAAGACCTGTCAAAAAAAGGCCGGCACTTCAGTGCCGGCCGCAGGAATGAAGGAATCAATCCTTCAGAGGGTATTGTCAATTTGCTGTGATGGCCTCCGGATCGTTCTGACCCACAAAGAAACTGGCGATGTAAACCACCAGGCCGATCAAAAAGATCACACCGGCAATCTCACGCAGCCAGTAGAAGAGGGAGATGTGCTCCTGCACTACCATAAAGGGCTGTGGATTCTCCCCCATCCGCTGCAGATAGGCTTGCAGAATGCCGGCACCGGTGAGGAACAGGGTAATGAAAACCATGGAAATGGTCATCAACCAGAAAGACCACATCTCCCAAATCTGGGACTTCGCCGAATTGGCAGCATTACGGCCGCGCAACAGGGGCATGGCGTAGGAGATAATCGTAATGTTGATCATTACATAGGCGCCATAAAAGGCCATATGACCGTGCGCTGCAGTGATCTGTGAGCCATGGGTGTAGTAGTTGACCGGTGAAAGGGTATGCAGGAAGCCCCACACGCCGGCACCGAGGAACGCCATCACGGCGGTACCCAGAGCCCACAGCATGGCCGGTTTATTGGGATGGTCGCGACGACGCTTATTCACGACATTGAAGGCGAAAACCGTCATCATGAAAAATGGAATCGGCTCCATGGCGGAGAAGATCGAACCCCACCATTGCCAGTATTCCGGCGTACCGATCCAATAGTAGTGGTGTCCGGTACCCACGATCCCGGTGATCAGGGTCATGGCGATAATCACATACAACCACTTCTCGATCACCTCCCGATCGACACCGGTGGTCTTCACCAGGACAAAAGCCAGAATCGCGCCGAGGATCAATTCCCATACACCCTCAACCCAGAGGTGAACCACCCACCACCAGAAGTACTTGTCCAGCACCAGGTTTACAGGATTGTAAAAGGCGAAAAGAAAGAACACGGCGAGCCCGGTCAACCCCAGCAACAACACCAGATTAATGACTGTCTTACGTCCCCTGAGAATCGTCATGCCGACATTGAACAGAAACGCCAAAGCGACAATAACGATACCGATCTTGGTAATGGTCGGTTGCTCGAGAAACTCTCGACCCATAGTTGGCAAGAGTTTATTCATTGTAACTTCCGCCAAGGTGGAATAGGAGAGCAACAGATAACCTGCCACCGTCAGTGCAGCGGCGACCAGAAACACCCAGAACATCAGTGTGGCCAGTGCTGGTGAATAGAGTTCGGTCTCCGCCTCTTCCGGCACCAGATAGTAGGAGGCCCCCATAAAAGCCATCAGCAGCCAGACGATCAAGGCGTTGGTATGGACCATACGGGCCACATTGAAGGGAATCTCCGGAAAGAGAAAATCCCCGACCACATACTGCAGGCCCATGATCAGACCAAACAGTACCTGCGCCACAAACAGGGCGATGGCGGCGATGAAATACGGTTTGGCAACCGCTTGTGATTGATATTGCATATTCTTTTCCTCGCTTAACCCTGGATGTTCGGTGGCCAATTAGCGGTGTTGATTTCTGACACATACTTCAGAAATTCAGCAATCGCTGTGAGCTCTTCGTCACTGAAATTAAACTGCGGCATGCTGCGTCGGCCGGGTATACCTTCTGCCGGGCGACTGGCGATAAAGCCCTTGATGGCATCGGTTGAATTGCCATAACGCGTGTAGACATTCCCCAGCTCCGGAGCAAAGTAGGCGCCTTCACCCAGCAGGGTATGACAACCGATGCAGTTGTTCTCCTCCCAGATCAGTTTGCCTTGGGCGATAACCGGCCCCAGCTCCCCGGAGAGCGCAGCACGGTTATCCCGTTGTGGCAGCTGACCCATGGTATCGAAGGTGAGGGCAAGAAATAGCAGAAAGAAAAAAGCTGTACCACCATAAAAGATGTTACGCGCCATTATTTTTGTAAACGGCTGGGCCATCGGAATATCTCCTGAATACTGTCGTGAGTTAGATTGATATCAACAGGTGCAGATTGTGGCTTTGACCTTGGTCAATTTGCATTTTGTCGCAGGGTGTCCGGACTAACGTGGCAGCCAGTAAATAAAAAAACCACAGAAGACAACCAAGCCGATGAAAAATATGATGAATTTTTTTCTTGCCCCAGAACGGAAACCACGTTTCTGGTAGTGTGAAACGGCACCGCAGTGGGGACATTCGGCTTGATCATCGGCGATCTTTTTACCGCAATAGAGACACCTCACCTCAGCCATACATCGCCCCCTTACTCAAGATCCTTGTGTGAAATACAGGGATGATGGGGTGTCACCGCAGAACCATCGGGCTCAAGGCCGACAATAGCCTCAGTATGGGCCTGCTGTTTGAGCTGCTCAACATCCAATACCGAGACCTCATTGCTGGTCACCTTGATGATCTGTTTACTGCTCAGGTTATGTAGAATTCTGGAAAAGGTCTCCGGCTTCATGGAGAGGCGCGCCGCCAGCACACCCTTGGCGGCCGGCAGTTTGAACACCTCACTCCCAGCCTCCTCCATATAGCGCAACAGGGTGGCACAGAGCCGGGTGGTGGCGCTCTGCAGCGTCAACTCATCGATCTGTCGGATCAGGCCGCGCAGCCGTTGACTCATGGTCCCCATGATCCTGAAGCTGGTCTCATTGGAATGACTCAGAATATCCAGAAAGCGCTTGTTGTCGAAAGACATCACCCGGGCCGGGCCCAGTGCCTGAGCACTGACCGGATAGACCGGATTGTTCATGAACATGACTGCTTCGGCAAAGGTATTGCCGGGTTGAACGATGTCGATAATCTTCTCATCGCCACTGGGCGAGCCCCGAAACAGCTTGATCTGACCACCAATCACGAGATAGAACCGTTCGGCTTTGTCACCACTCTCAAACAGGGATTCGCCATCCAGCAGCTTCAATGTATTGCTATTCTCCAGTATCTGTTTCACCTGCTCATCATTGAGGGCGGAGAAGAGATTGGCTAATCGTATGTTGGCAGTCATTTTTCTAATCACGATTGAAATGATTTGCGGTGACTTATGGTTTCAACAGATCACCATTTCGATTCTGGACAATAGCACGACCGAAACGTCAGAAACGCTGCGGCAGATCATTGACCCTTTACAGCAGTCTAGTGCCAACTGAAATATTCTGTCTATACCAGACGCATGATAGAGACAAGAGAGATTAATCCGGCAGCCGCAGGCAGACTACCCGATCACCGGGTAGAAAAAAAGCGGCACGGATTGTTCTTACCTGAAAATGATGAGTTCCTGACCAAAGTACATGCAAGATTGAAAACCACTTGGTGCCACCATTCATAATTCAGAACCAAATAGGGACATGACAGCACAGGCTTAAGACCTAACCAGGCTAGGGCCTATTGGATTAGTGTTAACAGGCCCCAGCTGCAATCCCGGAAAAAGGATTAATCTGAAACCTTCCTCAATCTATTTTCCTCAACTATTCAACAGGTTACAAAGTTGATTATTTGACACTCCACGACTGTAGACGTGGTTATCAGATTAAAGGTAAAACTCGGAAGTGGAGATAACATGGTCAGCAAATGAAAACTGCAAAGCTTCCGAATCCGACCTGATTCAAGATCTCATCGGATAGATATGGCGTCGTCATCGATGCAGTAAGAGCTAAAGTCAGATTCAATCAACGCCATGTTGAGCATTAATGCACTATATTTAACGAAAAAATAATAAATTACCGGGGTTTTCTGCCGTTAATTGAATAAAGCAGTATTAAAAAAAAATGAGCTCAGAATCGATAAGGGAGATACCAATGAATATTCCAAAGTGTTTGATCGCACTTTTGCTCTTTGCCCTACCGGGATTGGTAATGGCAGCTGGTGATGGCATCCAGCTTCAGGACTTCACCTCTCATTGGGCAGGCATAGCCTGTGTCATTATCTTCGTTATGGCCTATTCACTTGTCATTGCTGAAGAAGCTCTGCATCTACGTAAGTCAAAGCCTGTAATGGTGGCTGCCGGTGTCATCTGGATGATTGTGGCCATTGTCTATGTCAATTCAGGGGATACGCATACGGCAGAAGCAGCTGTTCGGCATAACCTGCTGGAGTTTGCTGAACTCTTCCTCTTCCTGTTAGCAGCCATGACCTATATCAACACCATGGAAGAACGGGGGGTTTTCGATCTGTTGCGTATTTGGCTTGTTTCCCGTGGATTTTCACTAAAAACTATCTACTGGCTAACCGGTGTTCTGGCCTTTGTCATATCACCAATTGCCGATAATCTGACAACTGCCCTGCTGATGGCAACCGTCGCAATGGCCGTAGGTGGCGCCAATACAACCTTTGTTGCCATTGCATGTATCAATATTGTGGTCGCAGCGAATGCCGGAGGAGCATTTTCTCCATTCGGCGATATCACCACACTGATGGTCTGGCAAAAAAGTATTGTTCAGTTTCAGGAGTTCTTTGTTTTGTTTTTCCCCTCCCTGGTCAACTGGCTGGTACCTGCTGTCATCATGTCAATGGCTGTATCCAATGAGAAACCGGAACCGGTTGAGTCCGGTGAATTCAGATTGCGACATGGTGCATGGATCGTTGTCGGGCTGTTTATTCTGACCATCATCATGGCAGTTTCAGCACACAACTTTTTGCACCTGCCTCCAGTTGTCGGCATGATGACAGGTCTGGGCCTGCTTAAGTTCTATGGATACTATTTGAAGCGCCGGGATGCCACTAATACTGCAGCGAAAAATGAAGCGGTGGCCGATGACAACCTCAACCTTGGCGAACACCAGTTGGCATTGGAGGATAATGCCACACAACAGCGTGGTGCTCAGGATGACCATGGCCATGGCAGCAACCATTACAATATCTTCAAATCACTGGAACGCGCCGAATGGGATACGTTAATGTTCTTCTACGGCATTATCCTCTGTGTTGGCGGCCTGGGAACTCTCGGTTACCTCTCGTTGGTTTCTCAAATGATGTATGTCGATCTGGGCACAACCAATGCCAACATCCTGGTTGGTTTTCTCTCTGCGATCATTGATAACATTCCGGTTATGTTTGCTGTACTTGCCATGATGCCTGATATGTCTCATGGCCAGTGGCTGCTGGTTACCTTGACAGCCGGTGTTGGCGGCTCAATGCTTGCGATTGGTTCAGCCGCAGGCGTGGCAGTCATGGGTACCGCCCGCGGTGTCTACACTTTCATGGCCCACCTGAAGTGGAGCTGGGCGATTGCACTCGGCTATGCGGCCAGTATCTGGGTACACTTCCTGGTCAACGCTTCCGCATTCAGTGTACCTGCCGGAGCGGCTGCAAAAGCTGTTGGCGCCCATTAAGAACCTTGTTTTTATGATCTAGCCGGGCAATGCCCGGCTTTTCTTATGGGAAGGAATGCGAAAATTATCACTTCTTAGTGAAGACGCAAGCATGATAGCTGATTTGAAATCAGACAAACCTGGCAGGCCGGTTAAACACAACAACCTTAATCGCCGATTTAATAGATACTCAATTCGCTCTCGTTCTATGGCATCACGTTTGTATTTACAGTCACTGGATAAAAACCCCGAAATCACAGAGACATAGATCTTACATTTGCATCCTATACAGCCTAACCGGTTGTTTTTAATAGATATATAATGTTTTTATTATTTAGAATCTTTTTTACCTCTAAAAATCACCTCAACTGAGGTTATAAATTCCTTTCTTTTTATAAGTAGAAAGAAAGACGATTTAAAAGCGGTAGCGTTTGGCACACGGGTCTTGGGTGAGCCAATTTCCTGTGTTATCTCTGTTATTGTTTGAAATCGTTTGACCTATCCATAGATTCTTATATAAATTAATGAGATGCGTGCGGAGTTGATCACAGTATGCCTTGCTGTCAGTGGTCGAAGATTCAAAGTGTCACTATTCAGCAGTCGACATATACACTGCTGTGATCTGTTATTCTGCTTTATATGACTTGTTTCAACGGATCTTATCCTACCCTATGGAGTAGATCGGTAGTTGGCGCTTTCGGATTGTTAATTAACAGAGCTTAGTCAAGTGAGATTCTTCGCATTTTTGTTATTTTGGATTGTTTCAGTCGCATCCGCCAGTGATAAGCCCTATGTACCGGAAAGTCTGCCGGGAGCAACCATCGTCAGCGCTGAGGAGACGATTGAGTTAATTCTTAACAATTCAGATCTTGTTGTGATTGATGCAAGAAAAAAATCAGAATATGTCAAGGGCCATATCGAGGGAGCCCACAATATCCTTAACACCACTCTCACGCCCGCACTTCTTATGGCGATCACTCCTGACAAATCAACATCACTGCTTTTCTACTGTAATGGGATTCGCTGTCAAAGGAGTTCCGATGCCATTTCGAAGGCGATCGATTGGGGCTATTCGACAATCTATTGGTTTAGGGGTGGATGGAAGGAGTGGCAGGAAAAACGGTTACCGGCAGTCACTGAATAGTGCAAGAGATAACAAACTATAAACGGCCATTAGAATGCGTATAGAACGCTTATCCATCAAGACGCTAACAGTCTCCATCTATGCAATGGTCGGCATCTCGTCTGTACTGCTCTCGTTATTGGCAGGGTACTATTTCAAACAGTCAGCACTGGATGCTCAGATCAAGAGTCTGTCACGCGTGATGGAAGTGGCCGCACAGGAGGTGATCAGAGAGATCAGTGAGCACAATTTTGAATTGGGCATGAAGCTGGGCCATAACACCCACTTGATCAATGTGCTGAAACAGCCACATGACAAAGAGCTGCTACCAAGAATCGTCGAGATTCTGAATGACCCGTTTATAAATGGATTTCCTGGATTCGCAGAAATCGATCTGGTTAAGTTAAGACTCTACACTCCAGATTTGGAACTCCTGGTGCAAAGTGAATCGGGTGAGAAACAGCTGGAGAATCATCTCCCATCCTATTTGGCGGCTAAAATCGCGCAGCGAAAGAAAATCGATCGGCTTAAGGCCATTGATGCGCTTTGGCATTCACCCACTGGCTCTCTTTATTCAACCCTGGTGCCGGTAGGAGGACTGCATGCCGTGGGATATCTCGAAGTTGTCGTCGATCCATCGTTTAACCTTCCTGACATCAGCCGTATCACAAAAACACCTGTGAAGATATTCACTATCACCGGTAGTCACCTCGACACAGAGATGACTGTGGAGGACGAAATTCACCTTCCTGTGACCTATACACTTCATACATCAGCAGGAAGACCTGTATTCAGGATAGTCGGTTATGAGGATGTCAGTGTGCTGCTTGAGGAGATGGAGTTTACGCAGATGGTAACCACTGGTGGATACATTCTGATTACGCTGAGCATCCTGTCGCTAGCACTCTGGTTGTTCTATCGATTTCTATTTATACCAATGGACAGACTCGTGGATGGAATGCAACAGATGACTGACTGGAATCAGGATTTTCATGTCAACAAGCGGGGATTGCGAGAATTCGCAACTCTCGCGAATGGCTTCGAAAAAATGGCAGGACAGATTCGGGTCCGTAACAGCGAGCTGGAGCGTCTTCTAGATCTTGATGAGAGCGCTATCCTCTGTTTTGGCGAGGATGGTGAAGCCATCTACTTCAATAGAGCGGCATTAAAACTCTTTCACTATTCACAGGAAGAAATCGGCCAGCTCGATCTAGACGACCTCTTTCCAGGTGCTGAGACGATCAGTGATCTGACTCAGCACGCATTACCAGACCAGGTGCAACATCAACAGTTGGAGTGTCTGGCAAAGAATGGGCGTCAATTTGTCGCTGATGCCGCCATCAACCCAGTGAAATTATCCGATGGCATCAGGCAGACGATCGTCATGCAGCCGATATCCGGAGATGAGGATGAAAAGCTAACGGAATTGCTTGTAAACAGTATGGAGCAGAATGAGCAACGTCTGCAGGCAGTAGAGGCGTCACTGGAATCAATTCTAGAAATTGCACGTGTCAGCCCAAGCCAACTAGCGGGAAGTGATAGCGATGCGTCCTTGAACAACGGGTCTGATCGCGAGACTGAGAAACAGTTACTGAAAGAGAGGGTTGTATTGGTGATGCACGCAGCCCTCACATGCTGGGAACACGACCTTGGAAAAAACAAATTAGCGTTGGCTGAAGAGAGTGGGATCTGGCCTGTCTATATCGATAAATCCACACCCACAACTCGTACGCTGGATAGATACCTCCACATAGAGAGCTGCCCTAACAACCCTCGAAGCAACAGGGTTATTGCGACAGCCGAATTTGTACTTCAGTGCGTGAATCGAAAAGTCACTCCCCAACGCACACAGCTGCAACAAGCGTTGGAGGAGCTCCGACTCTTGCTCTCTGGCCTGAACGATAAGCGATAATAACCCCACACTCTTGTCTATCCCGCCTATCTGCAGGAAACCACTTCGCACCCTATTCCAAAATCACGTTAGATTTCGTTGATACGCAGTGACTGCGCTTTGTAAGTGATTGAATATATGGGACTAAGCCAGTAGAAAAAAACGTACGAAATCGTACGAAAAAACCCTTTGTCCAGCCATATTAATACCGGTAGCTTGTGTATCTGCCTGGGGAGGCAACATCCACTGATCCACTCGTAAGGGCGGTTCGCTTATCGCGCTAACAGTGGGTGACAAGTTTTGGCGTCCAGCCATTCAAAAATACTAATAAATGCTGATGACTGGGCAGAAGCCTCAAGGGTTTCTGAAATCAATGATGGGAGGAGTAATGAAGTTATCTATGAAGAAACTGGCGTGTGCATCGACGGCAGTACTGGGACTCTGTGTGAATTCGGCCATGGCGGTGAGTATCTCGTCAGATGGCAAAGACCTCGGGAATCTCGATGTCTTGATCAAGGGTATGTCCATCCTTTACGCAGAGGATAACGGCTATGACCCAAATAATGGCACCTCTTACCTGCTCAAGCTGAAGTATGAGAGTCAGGCATGGAACAATCTGAAAGCGGGTGCCGGTTTCTATGCCAATGGCGATATCTTCGGTATCACCGATTTTGAGACCGAACGAGTAGCCCGAGGCATGTTTGTGACCGACGACGGCTCCACAAAATCACAGCTGGGTGAACTCTACCTTAAATATAACGCAGAAAAATTTACGCTCCACGGCGGTAATCAGCGCTATGCAACCCCATTGACCACCATCGCCTATAGCAATATGCCGAATTTCTACAGGGCCTATGGCGCATCGACGACTGCCATTGATGGTCTTAAGCTGGGTGCGGCACAAATTACCGAGATGTCATTCGGCGCCCGTGCCATGACTGACTTTGGACTGATTGGCGAAGCGACAAAAACTGCCGGTGCCGCGATCAATTCCAGCTTAATCGGACAGGCGGAATTTCACGAGATCAGCACAGCCACATTCGGTTCTGGAGCAGCTGAAACGAATGGCATCACGGTGGCGAATGCGACTTATACAGGTTTGGAGAATACCACTATCGGTCTCTGGGACTACTATGTGGATGACATCGCCAACAATGTCTATCTGCATGCCGACACCATGATTCCCCTCGAAGGGATGAAACTGAAATTGTCGGGGCAATACCTGAATCAGCAGGAGACGGGGGATCAGTTGGGCGGCACCCTTGACTTCGACCTGTTTGGACTCAAGGCTGCTTTGGGCAGCAAAAAGTGGTCAGTCTATGCCGCAGTAAACAGTTCTGGTGGTGATACAGCCATGCTCAACGCCTGGGGTGGCGATCCCGCCTACACAAGCTCCATCTTCTCCCGTAATGAGTACCGTAAGAATGTCGACGCCTACAAGATCGGTGCCTCTTACAAGATCATGAATAACCTGATAATCAAGGTGAGCTACGCCAATTACGGCAAGTCGGATACCTCAGCGCCGCGCAAGGTGCTGGGCCTGAGCGGCCCGGGCATGGTGGCACCGCAGACGGATGCCTACGAGGCGGATATCGTGCTCGTCTACAAGCCAAAGAAGAATGTCATGTTGAAAACGTTCCTGGCAAACCGGGGTAGCGAGTACGACGGTATCGAGGGTAAGGATCTGACCCAGAATCACTTCAGAGTGATCGCATCGTACAAGTACTGACAAACAGTTGAGCTAATCGAGCAGACAAAGAGCTGTAATGGAGTAAAAAAGACTGATGGGTTATTTCGCGTTGTTTAACAGGCTACGCACAGACCCCACAAATGCCCAGCATTTGTGGGGTTTTTTTTAGGTATTAACTGGAATCACGGCCAGTGAAACCGCGAATGAGAAAGACCTAGAAGTCAGATCACTACCATTCAAAGCAACACAAATCGTATAATAAATCAAAGAAAAAGACCTTAAACTAACTATTTTTTATAATGCAAACAGATTTCATTCAAGTTTGGGATATGTCAGTCCAATGGATTATGCAAAACAGCGTGAGTGGAGGCATCAACTTTTAATAGCGAAGTTCTGATCGCATTACTGTAATCAATTCTGCCGACCTGCCTGGTTCATAGTCCATCCATGGATTACTCAACAATAATGGTGTGATCACGAATGTTGCAATCAAAGCAAGCAACATTACCATGGCGCTTAAAAGACCAAACAAGGCAATAGGTGGAAAACTCGATAATGCCAATGTGGTGAAGCCCATTGCCAGGGCTATTGCAGTAGAAACAATTGGCACTGATTCGCTTCTAATCACTTGCATGATTGATTTTACGTGTGGCGCCCCCTCATTAATCAGGCGTTGATATCGAACAATAAAATGCATGGTATGATCAACCCCAATACCCAGTGCAATTGCAGCTACCATTATTGTTCCTGTATCCAGCGCAATATGAAAGTAACCCATCACACCAAACAAAATTGTAATAGGGAAGATATTTACCATGACAGCAACCAAGCCAACTCTCACATTTATCAACATCAATGTGATGATTATAAAAATTAAAACCAGCATGAGCAGCAAAGAGCGTAACTGGCCGTCGGCCATATAGTCCACAGCCTGGCTATTAAGATAACTTTCTCCAGTAACCTCAATATTAAGTCGCGGGTCAATAGTGTTACTGGCAAAACTGCGGATATTCTCTATTGCCTGATTCAATTGTTTAGATGAGCTGATAGAGTGTCTGACAAGAATTCTGGCACGACTATAATCTGGCGAGACAAACGATTTTGCACTTGCATGACCTAGCAATGCCATGTAGCTACTGATCTGCTCATCAACTGCAGGCAGATAGGTTTGACCTGATCGCCCTCCATCGATACCTCCATGCACAACACCCATATAATCGGCAAAGGAAAAACTTTTATCAAACTGCCTTGCCTCTTCAATGTAACCCTGTAGCTTTTTTAACTCCAATAAGTTGTGCGTTTTCAGAAATGCTTCCTTTTCGCCGCTTACTACAATAGAAAGCGCATGAACACCAGATAGTTTGTTTTGCAACATCTTGGCATGATAGGGTGTTTTATCTGAAGCTTCGAAATACCCCATAGTATCGTTGTTGATTTCAATCTTTGTTGCCCAGAAACTGCTGAATGCCATAATCATAATGACAGCGAATATAAACAGCCTTGGATTCATCGATATGTGATCAAATATGTGCAATGCAAGCCTGTCGAAACCTGCACTTTTCAGTGTCACGACTGTTTGCCCCTGTTGAGTGATCAACCGAAGGCAAGCAGGAACCAGAGTGACAGTAATGATGAAATTGAGTGTTAACCCTATGGCCGCAACCAATCCAAACTGTTGTAATAAATCGATCTGATTAAGTGAAATAGAAAGAAATCCCAGGCAGGTGGTAATAAATGTCAGCAGAACAGCCATCCCCATATGTTGAGCCATGAAGTGATTGGCTTCTAGAGCCCCCAATCCGTCTGATAGACCAGCCTGATACTCAGATATGAGATGGATATCTTCTGTAGAGCCTGCAATTATGAGTATTGCAGGTATGATTGACGTTGTGATATTTATCGGTATTTCCAGTACTGCCATGACACTTAATACCCAGATAACACTTAGACTGGCAGTCAAGAACGGTATAAAAGCAGCTGTCAGATGTCTAAGCATCAACCCAAGCGTTAAGATCAGAACCAGCAGTGCCAATGGCAGAATCATTTTCTGATCTTTTCGGATTTGCTCAGAAATACCGGCGCGAATTGATGGCCCCCCAATGTGGAAAACGGTGCGAAAGCGCTTCTTCAGTGGCAGTAAGGCTGTATCCAACTTGCTTGCCATCTGCTCATTAAATCCTGTTTGATTCTCTGGCACATCGAAATAGAGATTGAGTGCCATCACAGTACCATCCCTGGAGATAAGATTTCCCTCGACCAGTGGATTCGCTAGTGCAGCTTTGGCAATGGAAATTGCTGAAGACTCAGTTTCAGGTATCGATTTAAAATATGGATCAGTAAAGATATAACCATTTTTGGTTCGTAGATACCTTAAAGAAAACAGACTGGTGATATGGGACACCTGAGGGATGCGTTCTATTTCTTTTACAATTTTTTGTATCGCGGCCAAGTTATCAAGTTTTACAAGATCTTTATCCTCAAGATAAATTACAGTGGCATTCTCACTGCCAAAGATTTCTACAGTAGAGTCGTATAAGGTCATTGCCTTGGAATCATTGACCATCATCCCTTCTGCAGCTATCTCAATATTAAGATCAGGCAGCCGTGTCAGTGCAACAAGTGTTATAACACTAAGGACAGCAATAACAACCCATGGATAATGCGCTGCATAGATGATAATACGTTTCATGAGCACCTCCCTCCTTGATTGTTATTCCTTCTATTGAGGTGCTATTAGTGTCACATAAGCAGAATTATCTTCCTATGCCATTATTTACTGAAATAATGTGACATATTCACAGCCCTGAGAAACATGAGCTTTGAACAAAACCGAGCTATTTTACAGTCTGATAAAAAATATTTGGGTCTGTTGTACCGCCACCTTATGACTGCGGGTTGGCCTATAGGGTTTTGGTTCAAATATCATCAACATATTCTTGCATTTCTGAGTTACCGACTTTACCGGTAATAACTAGAGCAAATGCAGCATAGCGCTTCTCTATCACCAACGGGCCGTCATCATAATCAGTACCACGAAGTAAGTCACAGCGCATGAAGGGGCCACCCAGTAGCGGTAAAAACGTTTTGAGAGTGACATCAGTAATTGACTGCCACTGTAAAGCTTATTTGATGTGTAGGCTATACGATCAGTAGCGGCAATTTTTTAGCACAACCCCATGGAAATAATCGTATTGCTTTCTAACAGAGCTGATCGAACCGGCATGAAAAGCATATCTGTGTTCTCGAGATTTAGTTTAGGCGGTAATGGCCAGCCGACCGATTTGGTGAAACATTCAACGGTATTGCAGCCCGTACGGGCAGACGATACTTTGACTATCTCACTTTAATTCGGAAAGATGAATGGCACGATACGCAATTGTCCAGCAACGCACCAAGCTGAGAAAGGGAGTGCCCAGCATCACCCAACTGTTCAGCATCAAGCGCCAGCTCATCAAATCTCCGGTGTGTATCTGAACCAAGCTTCTTAAACGAAACAGGAAGTTTTTTATGGAGTGTGTGCGGCATATGGGCACCTGCTCCTCTTCCAGACTTTCTGGCACTTGCGGTCACCATTTCCATGTCTTCAGCTGAGAGGCCTTTGACGATACCCGCCGTGCTTTTAACGAACCCACGCATCTCCGAAAGTACTGCTTCTCGCTCGACAGCTGTCAAATAGATAGTAGTCCCTTTGAAATTCCCATTATTCATATTCAGACCGCTGTCCTGGCTGAAAACCTGAGAAGGGCTAAAGTTTAATAGAGCGCATAAAGCAATAGAGATCGTTTTGAGTTGCATAGTTCACCTGGTTTCCTACTTGATTCGTCGTGTTCGCGTAAGAGTACCATAGCCCTGTGCCACGTAAGACACAAATCAGTCAATTTTACCCATTCTGGTATTTCGACAGGCAAGTCGTTTACTGGTTGGTTGTTTACTACGAAGGTTGAAGAGCGATTCACGGCTCTAGGCATTCCCATCCACTTAAACTGAAGTGTCCGTCCTTCACAAGAAGAGGATTAAGCTGAGGGGATATAACTGTCTGACCCATATTATCCAGCACAGAGTTCCTCTCTGAAGTGGACGAAAAGTGTCCTCAAGAGCCCCTCTATTCATGAACTCGGTAAATACGAAATGAAAAGATTTATCATTCTTTAAAAGACTCAGCCGGTTAGATTACGTTTCCAGTGCCCATCCTCGCGTAGCAGCTTTTCTATGGCCGCAGCACCCACCGGTCGACTGAAAAAGAATCCCTGCCCCTGCTGACATCCGTTACGCACGAGACATTGCCATTGCTCTCTGTTCTCAATACCTTCTGCCAATGCCCGTTTATTGAGATTCTTGGCCAACTCGATGGTGGTGAGTACAATCTGTTCATCATCCCGGTCTGTCACTACACCGTTTACGAAAGATTTATCGATCTTCAACGTATCCACCGGTAGATTCTTAAGGCGACTGAGAGAGGAGTAGCCAGTACCGAAATCATCAAGACTCAATCCGATGCCCTGCTTATGCAGCCGTTCCAGCCGCTCGATGACGATAGGAGAGGCATGCAGTGTGGCACCTTCAGTGATCTCCAGAATCAGCTTCGAAGCAGGAACCTGTGCGCCTTCCAAGGCCTGGAGTACGGTTGTTTCCAAATCTTCCCGCTGAAGCTGAAGCGTCGACAAATTAACGGCCATTTTCAGATCCAAGCCCGAGCCATACCATTCTGCCATCTGCCGGCAGGCAGTCTGCAGTACCCAGCGGTCGATGGGTAGTATCAGGCCGCACTCCTCCGCCACTGGGATGAACTCTACGGGCGAGACTTTACCAAGTGTTGCCGAGTCCAGTCTCAGAAGAGCTTCCACTGCTAATATTCTGCCGTCATTCAGGTCCACGATGGGCTGGTATACCAGGTGAAACTCCTCTTTTATCATTGCCTGGTTGAGCCCTGTCTCCAACATGTGGCGGTGTTGGATCCGCTGGGCTAGATCGCCAGCGTAAAGCGCATAGGTGTCGCGTCCCTCTCCTTTAGCGGTGTACATCGCGGCATCGGCGTTCTTCAAAAACTCAACTCTATCCTTGGCGTCCTCCGGATACAGACTGATGCCGATACTGGCTTTGATATAGTAGCTTTTCCCGTCCAATAGGAAGGGTTCGTGCATCGTATCCAGAATACGTTGAGCAAGGGTTGTGGCTTTTAGAGCCAGATGCCCAGCAGCATCCCCCATCTGCTCTTCTTTTCCATCAGGCATCATCAGAATGAGGAATTCGTCACCACCTTGACGGGCTACAAAGTCAGGCTGGCGAATCTCAGGACGCAAGCGTTTTGCCACCTGGCTCAATAGTTCGTCACCGGTTGTATGCCCGGCGCTGTCATTGATCACGCCGAAGTTATCCAGGTCTAAAAACAGCAGGGCAAGGCCGTGGTCGTAGCGATTGGCATGGGCCAGCGCATTATCCACCGCCACCAGAAATGCGGCCCGATTGGGAAGGCCTGTAAGGCTATCGTGATGGGCCAGGTATTCGATACGCTGCAGGTTCTGTTTTTGCTCGGTAATGTCCTGAAAGGCCACCACGCCACCTACTGTTTGATTTTGGTCGAAGAGGGGTGTAGTGATGTAGGAGATGGGTATGGCCTCACGCTCCCGATTCATGAACTGGTCATCTCGACTGGTGTGTGATTCACCACTCTGTAGCACACCCAACATGGGACACTCATCCTCACCGCAGGTTGATCCGTCCGTTTTCAGGTAGTGGATAAAACCGTGTATCGATTTACCTAGAAGTTCGCTTTCTTTCCAACCCAACAGTTGTTCCGCTGCTGGATTGAGGAAGGTCAGGCGTCCCTTGTCATCGAACCCGAGCAATCCTTCTCCCAGTGCGCCGATGACGGACCGGTTGTAATTATTGGCACGGGCCAGCGAGTGTATGGCATTCTGGCGATCTTCAAGATGACGGCGAGCCTGCCGTGTGTAAAAGCCGATACCCAACAGTCCGCAGAGCCAGATTCCCCCATGGGTGGTGCCGATCAGCAGCAACTGTTCACTGCTGTCCTTTCGATAGGGGGCCATAGGAATAGCGATGGAGACTCCACCACGGATGTCGCCGACTTTATATCCGTGCCGGTCATGACACTTCAAGCAGCGTCGTTTTGCGACCATCGGGCGCATCATCCGCAATGTGGGTTGACCACGAAAATCAACAATTTTCGCTACCTCGTCCAACTCCCCCTCAAAGGTCTCAAGCACCCCACGCTCCCACTCATCCGGCTCATTCTCCTCGTGCAGCGGTTTCAGGCTGGTAATGTGGATATAATCATTATGCATCCGGCTGAAACGTTCGTTGATCTTGCGAATCATATAAGCCGGGTTCATCAGGGTGAGCTGTTGCTCCGCATCGGTGGTGACATCCCGATGTGGCAGGTCCGCCAGATGGGGGTTAGGCTGTGTCTGTTCTGTGATCTTTACATAGACACCGCCCTGAGCCGCAATCCACTGGCGCACTGCCTGATCTTTTTGGAAGTAGGCGCGAGCGACGCTGAGTGCGGTGGCAAACTCGCGATTACCCTGGTCATGTACTGTCCAGGCAAAGACGCCTGTGATCAGCAACGTCCAAGTTATCGCCGCAACCAGAGTATACTTTCGCAAAGATCCCAGTGCTGAGGTGAAACCGATTTGGAGATCGTTGCTGACTTCGGATGTGGTCGGGTTCACCTCTGATTCTCCGAGATTAACTAGGGTTACGGTTTGGGTGATACTCCATTACTCTTTATTTATTATTGTTACTTTAGCGACTGTTGAAGAAAAAGGTTTAGTCTAAGAGTGAAGAATAAGCCGATTTGGCTTTGCATAGTTGAATTCAATCCGTTGATTTGAACAGAGAAGCTCTTTTCAAAAACAGCGTCTCACCAAATGTTAGAACATCAAATATCTATTTTCGACAAGAGTTGATTTAGAAATGGTTTAAAAATTACTTCTAAGGCAGAAATTATTTGTCGAGCTTAGAAAACTTTATGATTACAGTTAGTTATGAGAGATTGCGGTTTTTTCACGGGTGACACCAAATCGGCCCGTTGTTCCAAATAACAGGCACTTTTGACAATAATCTTTCGTGAAGCAGTTAGAAAAAACTCTCCATTCGAGTTTGCTCAGAGCCAAGGACTGCGATTCTGAAGCCTTTGCCACGCATGGCATACGTCGCATCGATACGGCATTTGCTGTTAGCTGGAAAAACTTCGTAGAACCGTATCAAGTCCACCCTTGACCTGGAAATTTCAATGTTTTCATTGTGCGCAAGTGTGGCGCTTGACTCAAATCACAATCGTGATTTTCGATGCGACTCAATACCTCACAACTGATATCATAAGCGTCTGGTTTTAGTGGATAAACTCAATCCATTAATCCCTATCAACTTGTTAACACTAATTTCAATATGGGCAATCCTACACCACACAGAGCCAGAAAGAGGTTTGGTCAGAATTTTCTGCATGATCCGGGCATCATCCAGCGTATCGTCCATGCCATCACTCCGCAAACCGATGACAATTTGGTGGAAATCGGTCCTGGACAGGGAGCAATCACAACAGAACTCCTGCCTCGGGTCAGCCAGATGCATGCCATTGAACTTGACCGGGATTTAATCGAGCCATTGGCACACCGCTGCGCAACGCTCGGCAATCTGCAAATCCATAACATCGATGCGCTTAAATTCGACTTCTCCATGCTGGCTGTACCGGAGAGCCCCCTACGGGTAGTCGGCAACCTGCCTTACAACATCTCCACACCTTTGCTGTTTCACCTGCTGGATCAGTCAGCCTGCATCAAAGATATGCATTTCATGTTGCAAAAGGAGGTGGTAGAGCGGATGGGCGCCGATCCTGGATCAAAAAGCTACGGCCGTCTGTCGGTAATGCTGCAGTCCAGAGCGGAGGTGACTCCCCTGTTCAGTATCGGTCCCGGGGCCTTCAATCCCCCCCCGAAAGTCGATTCAGCCTTCGTCCGTTTAGTACCGCATGACAGCCTGCCTTACCAGATCGACAATTGGGATAACTTCAGCCAGGTGGTTGCCGATGCCTTTTCACAACGTCGAAAAACGCTGCGTAACTGCCTGAAGAAAACACTCACCACAGAAGCGATCGAGTCTGTTGGAATCGACCCCGGTATCCGCGCCGAATCACTTGCCATTGAAGAGTTTGCCAAGCTGGCAAAACTGTTGAGCAATCCGCAATCCAACTGAAGTATCTCTGCGGATAGCCGTTTTGCTCGATACAGTTCAGATCAGATCCCAAAGAGTATGAGTTACCGACCCTGCTGAATGCGAGAATCGTCAGGACCGCATTAAAAAACCCCTCTGGATGGTTCCTTTCAATCTTTGAATATCAAATATTTTTATTTATTGAATACCACATCTTCCAGAATAACCGGATAGAAGTACCCATAACCGAAATCCTTATTGGTAAACAATTGGCCTTTAGCAACAACTTCATCTCCGACACGGATTCCGGCTTGAGTCGTACGCAGAATGATCTTGTGATTCTTCGTCTGTTTGCTACCGGTTCCATCTTCCAGATGCACCCAATCCCGGCCCATGATCTGGCTGGAGATTTTTGATACTTTGCCTTTCACTTCAATCACACTGCCACTCAAATCCTGCTTTTTCTCAAAGATCTGCTCTACCGTAAAGCGCCCTACCGGGTCACCCAGCTCGATGGGTGGCTGTGGCGCCGCGATCGGTTTTGGCGGCTGTTTGTTTTTTGACGGCTGAGCATGGGCTTTGGTCGGAAGTGATTCGCCTTTGCTGATCGCCTCGACAAACAGGATCCTGTCAAAGGTTCTGTTCAATGTCTTACTGGTGAAATTCTCCATCAACATCTGTTCGTAAAAACTGATCTTTTCACCAACCTCAACCTGAGTCTCCGGTACAGCAATCCAGTAAACGCTGCTTGCCTCCTCCACCCGGAGATAGGTGTAACCGGCCGTGGAAATTGCCTCCAATACACTGCCCGTATGGGGAATTGCGTCACGATTCGGTGCCGCTCCGGTTTTGCCATAAGCACAGACTTGTCCACTGCCAAGTAGAAGCAACATCGATGCAATCCAGGAAACTACTCTCGTTCTATTCATAACAGTTTTCTCTATTTTGTCGACCTTCGAAACATTCTCTGAAAGTCCATTCTGATCACCTTACCAGATAACTGCGTCAAGTATGGCAGCGTCGTGTCACAATGTTGCACCCGTTAACAGACAACGGCATGAATCACAACAGAACCAGCCAGACTCCACCTGAACACCACATCATGAACCAAATACACGGCATCACCGGGAAAACCCCAATATCACTAGGTATTAATAATCTCTCTCGCAGCATACAAAGCATGAAAGATCGGCACAAGCCATATATATTGTTGTTTACAGGCCAGGGACAATAGTTCGGCACAAACAAACTGAAACACCACTTTCAGGCTCACATTAAATATTCAGTTTCCGGAGGCTACCCGGTAAACCGATCCAGATCGATCAACAGGAAGGCTGTCATTCACTATACCGATCTGTTGAGTGTGGCTGAGAAAATCCCTAGAGGTTGGCTGAACCCGAGTTAAAGATGGCGCAATACCCCTTTCCCTGTCGCTACCACCTGATTCGCAGGTTGGGCATTGCCGGCTGTCTAGTCTGCCTGATGGCTCTGTTCAGCCACTCAGCCTTGGCAGACAGGGGCTTTGAGGATCCCAACGATCCCACTCTGTTCATGCCTGCTGACAAACAACACAGCAGCTGGCTAGAGTCCATTGGCCCAGGACAGGGGCCGGTAAGACGCAACTCCGTCAAGGCGGATGCTCATGAAAATGTAAAATCCTTTTACCACGCCCGCTACTGTCTCAGCTGCCACGAAGGGCAGCAGAAAAATCTGCACTATGCCCGTACCGAACTGGTCTGCCGGGACTGCCACATCTCGAAACCTGTGGCCGGCATAAACAACCCAAACGCGGCGGCCTTTGCGGAACACCGTTACGAGAAGGTCTGCGCCAAATGTCACGAAAACGCCGGCCCCGGCATGGGCAGCTATCTAATCCATGAGAAGCCCCCCTGGTCGAGACAGACCCGGGAAGGATTCCCCGCCCTCTATTGGTCAACCATGGCGATTCTCGCTTTGGCGTTTGGGGTGTTTCTGTTCTTCATGCCCTACACCTCAGTCTGGGCCTGGCGTGAAATCAGACAACACTGGATACAGCGGGGGGAAACCACTCAAGCCGATAGCCAGAGTCTTCTGATAGAACGATTTTCCCCGGGTGAACGTTGGCTGCACACAGGCCTTATCGTCTGTTTCATGCTGCTCTCTCTGACCGGTGTGGCATGGATGACCATCGAAACCGAATTCGGCAAGTTGCTGGCACTTCCATTCGCCGGTGCCGAAGGTGCGGTATGGGTTCACCGACTTTTCGGTCTGATGCTGCTGGGAATATTCAGCGCACATATCATCTACCTGATTCGCTCTGCGGTGATCGGCAAACCTGGCTTTCTCAGAGGACCGGACAGCCTGGTCTGGACCTGGAATGATTTCAAGGCGATTCATCAGCATATGACCTGGCTGTTTGGTCGAAGAGAGCATCCGGTATTCGACCGTTGGTCCTGGTGGCAGAAGTTCGACTACTGGGCGGTTTGGTGGGGACTGGTGATCGTTGGCACAACCGGTCTGGTGATGTTTGATTCAGTGCTCACCACATCAGTATTGCCTGGATGGATGATGAATGTGGCCCGCTGGATCCACAAGGTGGAGGCCATCTTGGCGATGGCTCACATTTTTGTGGTGCACTTTTTTATCGAGAGTTATCGCCCCAGCGCCTTCCCGTTGAATGCACATATTTTCCATGGCGCAGCCGAACTTCAGGCATTGGAGCAGGAGCATCCCGCCTGGATCGAACGCATGCAGAACGAAGGCAATCTACAACAACGCATCATTACCCAGCCACCCCGCGCGGTACAGATCGCTTTCTTTGGATTTGGTTTGAGTATGGTTGCCCTGGGTCTGCTGCTGCTACTGGGCATGCTGCTGTTTGCAGTGGATTTGAGTTTCTAAGGCAGTGACTGCCTACACCAGGCACTCACCACTTGGGACAACGGGTAAAGATGAATTGATAGGTTTTATCTTTCCAGGCCCCACCCCAGATCCGGGTAAGATGCATCTCCTCACCTTCCAGGCGCAGAATTTCAGTCACCGGTGTCCCCCAACCACGAATGGTCTGGGCCTCGCACTCGGTATAGTCGTCATTGCAGTTGAGATCGGCCCTGTGGGTCCGTCCGCTTCGACCGCCACGGATAAATAGACTTCCCTGCTTGACCGCATAGTGGGTGATCATGCGCTTCTTCTCCCGACACCAGTCCCCGATCAGACCAACAGGCTGTTGGGTCGCATCAGTCTGAGCCGCTTCCGCGAGCAAATCCTTACCCGAGAGGAGTACAAAAAGTGTCAGTAACGCCGCCAACCAGCGTCTCTGAAATCGTGTTTGATGAAACAGCTTCACACCTTGCCTCCCGATGAATAATCAGCAGCCCGGAGCCCCATTACCGGTACTTCCTCAAGCTGCTGGGATAATACGATGTCTGTTCCGAAGGGTAAACCTAGTGATCCAGGAACTGTCTCTTTAACTGCTGACTTCGGAATCTCTGGAACGGTCTGTTCATATCCATGTTTTTCGATTGAACGATTCGTTCAATTTCACAGCCTTTACAGGCAATCAACAAGCCAAGGATCAACTGTTAACGATCTCGGAAGGATTCAGCCTGGAGACGCCTTAGGCCGATGATTCCCCAACTTTCAAACATATATCGGCCCCTTACCGTTACCGGTCAATTCCTGCAAAGGGAAACCGACAAAACCCACTTCGACTGGCATGGATATTGCGACATACTCAAGTTAGCAAAACCCATGCTGTATTAAACACATACGCGGAACTCTCTCAGTAGAAACTTCTGTTTCTACTTCAGCAGGTTTCCAGTTTTTAGGAGTTTTTTGATGAAGAAGTTTGCTCTGATTGCCCTGGCTATTGTCATTGCCCTACCGCTGGCCAGCGTTGAAGTGATGGCGATGGATGATGCCAAAAAGATTAAAAAGATGGTGAAAAAGGGGAAGAAAGTCGCCATTAAGCAGTGCTTTGCCTGCCATGACATCACGGCAGAAAAACAAAACAGGGTTGGCCCACCACTCTGGGGGGTGTATGGAAAATCTGCCGGTTCAGTGGAAGGCTATGAATACTCTGCTGCACATCTCAGCAAAGCGGATTCCATCGTCTGGGATGAAGCAACGCTCGACGCCTATCTGCAGGATCCCAAAGCGCTCATCCCGGACAATAAAATGGCGTTTCCTGTTGTCGGCGTGAAACCGATGTCGGATAAGCAACGCAAGAACGTAATCGAGTTCTTGAAGTCGTTAAAGTAATCGTCCGTATTTTTAAGATCCAGCAGTCAGGAGATCATTAATCATGAGCCGTTTACTAAGGGGTATTACCCTACTCCCATTGTTAACCCTGTTAATGATTACCCCACTACTGGCAGCCGATGGTGATCTGGTAAAAATCGAAGCCAAGGCCTCTGCCAACGAGATCGTGGAAAGCTTGAAAAAGCAGCTCGCAGAACAGCGTTTCAAAGTCTTTTCTGTCTACGACCACGGTGATGCAAACTCTGTGAAAAAGGTGATCGCATTCGGCAAATCAAACCAGAATGCGCGCATCATGTGGCACGATCCCGCCGCCGGATTGGAGTTACCGCTTAAAATTGCAGTATTCCAGGATGATGTGGGCACCCGGGTGATCTACCGCAAACCCAGCTCTCTGCGCAGCACCTACAGCCTGGAGGATTGCCGCCTGCTGGATGACCTGGACCAGGTATTCGCGCAGCTGGCACAGCAAGCCGTCCAGTGACTTATTTCAAACCTCGCAGCACTCAGCTGCTCCTGCTTGGACTTATCCTCATCTCGGGGCCTGTGGCAGCAGAGCCGCAGGCTCCGCAAGGATGCCAAAGCCAGGCATTCGGAAGCGGTCATTTCCGTGCTTATGCCGACCCTAAACCGGTTTCCAGAAACGCGTTTTATAACAGCGAAGGGCAAAAGGTCCCTCTTGATACGCTCCCAGGCCCACGTGCGTTACTGGTCAATTTCTGGACTACCTGGTGTACCCCTTGCCGAGAGGAGATGCCATCCATGGATCGGCTTCAGGCTCGCATCTCACCGGACCAATTGATGATCCTCCCTCTGGTCCGGGACGGGAAGGGTGTCTCGGAAGCAAACCGATTCTATCGAACCCATGAAATCACCCATCTGCCGGTTGCAGCTGACCGGTTTGGTAAAATCTCCTACGACCACAGGATCGGCGCCCTGCCCCAGACCCTGTTTGTCGATCAGCAGGGTATGGTAAAAGGGATGCTGATCGGTGCGGTGGATTGGGAAAGCAAGCCAGTCCTGCAGTTGCTGAGCAACTGCCTCGATGTGAGTTTAAACGAAGCTAGTTTGCGTTAGGGCCTGTTAACCCTAATCCAACAGCCCCTAGTACTGATCCAATTGATTACTGCACTTAACCAGTAAGAGGAAACATGAAACTTCTTGCCAGTCTCAGTTTGATTTTAATGCTGCTGCCAGCCACCGCCACCACGGATGACAGTGTGGAGGAGATCTATCACTATTGCTCAAGAATCATGGAAAATGCCTCCAATCATCTGAAAGCTCTGCAAGGTTATGTAAAGGGTGAACTGTCGATCGAAAACCACATCCCAACCCATGTGGATGCATTGTTGAACCTCAATGATATCTACCAGGATCTATTCCCGGCCGGGGATCAACACCCGGAGTCAGAGGCACTGGCCCTGATCTGGAGCGATCCACGAGGGTTTCAAAGCGCCATACAGCACAATCGCCGTAAGATCATGGCGCTTAAAACGGTCGACCCAAGTGATATGAAAACAATGAAACGAGCTGTCAACGATGTGCGCATGAGTTGTGGTGACTGTCACTACTATTTCAGAGAGCGATGAACACTGATGGCACCAATAGACAACAATCAACAATTAGACAGATGATTCCAATCCCTGTCATACCTGAATATATGAAACGTAATGATTGACTACCTTATGAGTGAGTAATCCTTCACTATTTTTATGAAGAAATTTTCGCCTACTCCTGGGCTACGGTTCTATCGCCACACTTCAACAACACTGACATTTCGCGCTTTTCCAGTTTGTTGGCAAAATCGCAGGCATCCACAACGTCCTTCTCCATTTTCAGATAGTCTGGCGCGATCATCGTCTGTTTCACATCAGCACCATACTCGAGCAGCTGCTTGACCAACTCCTGATTGCCTGTATTGATGGCATACATGAGCGGTGTCAGATCCTCTTCACTGACCCGATAGTTGACGTCCACGCCATTCTCCAGCAATAACTTGACCGCTTCCCCCTTCTCCTCACTGACAGCCTCTTGCAGAAGCGTCCTGCTGAACATGGTTGTCACATTCAGATCCAATCCCTGTTGGATCGCCTTTTTCAGTTGTGCATCCCGATCCAAAATGCCAGGTTCATACAGCACCAATTGAAGCAGCTCCCCCTTCTCAACAGCCCCTTTATAGGCCTCACATCCGGACTCGGAACCATAGTCACAGGCAAGCTTGGTATACTTGTAGGCTTCAACGATATCTTTTGTTTCAATGCCGAACTTGATCTCACCTTCAAAATAGGCAGAGGCCAGAACCAGGCAAAGCTCACCACTTTTCTCATCCACACAGTAGCTTTTCAACTTCTCTCCTGCCTCTTTGTACTGCAGCTGAGAAACAAGCGCAGTAACCTCTCTCTGCCAACCGAAAGGCGTCCCTTCCGCGATTGCCAGGAGAGGCAGAACAAGCAGGCCCAAGAGTGGGAGAATCATTTGTTTGATGTTTTTTCCATTCAAGCTGTAATCCTGTTGCATTTTGATTACCTACAGATCTGAATTGAGTTAAAAAACTTAACCGATTGGGCCACCCATATCATCGGTACTGTCATGCATCTCGCCACCCCAGTCTATCCACTCCACCAGGGAGCCATCATAGAGCCGGGCATTCGGGTTTTGCAGAATCTGGTGCAGCACAAACCAACCCAATGCGGCCCAGACACCGGTATCGCTGAATGCGGCAACTGACCCTGTTGTCTGGATGTCATAACGCTGAAACTCCTGCTGCAGTCTCTCCACTGGCAGGAACCGCCCGGTATTCTTATCCAGCAGACGCACAGGCGGTATCCCCACACCATCGTAAATCGTGCCCCCTTCAGCTACCTGCGGATCACGCTTGTAGCCATCAAAATAGAGGCTTGGGCGGAAATCAATTACCGGTCTGTTGTTGTCCAGCAGATCCTCCACCCGATTGCTGTCGGCCAAAAGATCAGGCTGCCAATTGATGGTGCACCGCTTCGCCTCAATGGATGAGATACCCTGTTGCAGATCATCACTGGAGAGAGACTCAATACCTCCATCCAACAGCGCCACCTGCTGAAAACCAGCCATCATCAGGCTCCAGACAACACGCGATGCCTCTGCAATTTGCCTGGGACCTCTGGCGGATCCGACGACAATCACAGACTCCTGCCCCGCCAATCCGAGACTGCCCAATAGAGCTGCCAGTCCATTCTCACCGGGCAGGTACCCGGGCAGTCCGTAACGCTCAACCTGCCAATCGAGCTCATTGAAACCGGCCCAGCGGGATTGCGGCCAATGACCTGCCATGAATTCGGCACGGGATCTGACATCAAGCACAACAACCTCATGTCGGTTCTCGGAGAGCCAGGTTCCATTCACCAGTACCGGTAACGAGGCAGACAAAAGATCCAGTGGCCCGAGACATCCCAGCAGCGCCAGGATGCGTAACAGCGAATCCATCAGGAGCGGATCACACAATCATTCAGTTTGGAGGCCAGATTGCCAAACCACTGAAAATAACCACCCGTGGTTTTCGGCATCTGTTGACCGGCGGGATCCAAAACCACCCGGTTCAATCCGGCCTGATCCAGCACCGACATAAGATGCTGATCAAAAGGTTCTGCCGCCACCACACACTTAGCCCCTCTGGCCTTGGCTTTATCGACGATATCCTGGGCCGTTCCACCGGCAGGGACCGTATGCAGCTTATAGCGCTGTTCAAGGTATTGAAACTCATCCTGCAGGACCACAAACGGCTGACTGCTGGCTTCATGCAGAAGCTTGTTAACCCGGATATCCAACTCCCACAGGGCCTGAATAATCTGATCCGAGTTACCTTGATAAGCCCAGTGGTTGCGTTGATCCAATCCCTGATAGACCATGGTGATCGCTTCCAGGGCCGCCATCGCGTTTAATGGATCGAGCCAGTACATGGTGTCGATCATGCCTTCCGGCCGAATCGTCTGCACCATGCCATAGCCCTTGCCCAGAGACTCCATGTGCGGATCTTCATCTTCATTCGGACCCTTCCAGTCTGCCGGAGTCCGCTTGGCCAGCTGATGCACACCTGCCGCATCGATCAGCGAGACAGCCGCCTGACCGGATTCACTCAACTGTCTACCAAGTTCGGGCTCGAGTGTCGCACCACTCCAGAAGAGTACGGTAAGACCGGTGGGGATCTTCCAATCCCCACTCTGGTCCCGCTCCACCAACACAACCTCCACCGGACTGCCCCAGGCCAGGGCAGATGCCAGTGTAAACATGGGCGGTTGGGTAACCCCCACGCGAAAACTCTTTTGTGAAGTCTGTTCGCCGTTCATTTCACCGGCAACCAGCGGCGTCATTACGCCCAGGCAGAGTGCAATGACTGTTACGAAGAATTTAGCCATAACGCCTCCTCTCCCATCCATGCCTATTCAGCACTCGCTGACTGACTGTTTTTGGCCAATTGACCTTTCACTTTGCTCAACAACGCTTGATAGGGTCCCAACTCAGCCAGGGTGAGATGGCGCACGCCACTGTGAGAGTTGAAGGTCACCACGATCTTGTGTCCCTGCTCCATCTCCTTGAGGATTTTCGCAGCGATATCGGGAGAGATCATCAGATTGTTGCCTTTCGGTGCCGTGATCTTATGCCGACTCTGTTTATCGATACCGATGGTAACCGTTGTTCCGGCCTTGAAACCCTGATAGGTGGCAACCACAAAACCAACCGAATCGGGCGTCCATGCAGGCCCCAGCTGGATAAAATTCTTCGCTTTCCACTCACCGAACTGCTCGATATGAAACATACGGCAGTAGACCTTGCTCTGCTCCATCTCATCGCAAGTCGCCTTCCAGGTTCCCGCCCGCTCTTCGAACAGGTGATCCCGTTTCATCGGCGTCTGCTGCGCCTGCATGCCGGGCTCATCGGCTGCTTTGGCCAACGCAGGAGCAACTCCGAATCCAATCATCGAGAGTAACAGAGCCGTTGCAACAGGCTTGTTCATCAATCTGCCTCCGAATCGTTACGTGCGCCACGCAGCACCCAATTACTGACCAATTGTAACTGCTCCTGGCTCAACTTGGTGTAACGGCGCATCTCCTTCAGGTTATTGCGCCAATCAAACATGATCCACTTATCCCGCGGATAGGTTTTATGGCACAAGTTGCAGTCCAGCTCATGGAGATCGGTCACATACTCCCAGTAGCGCTCCTCGCTTGGTCCAATCGCACTACGGGGCACCCATCCGGTGAGTTTGATCCGGTTCCAGGTCAACTCATACTCAGGCTCCAGCTTGCTCTCGATTTTCTCTACCCGATCCATGCCGTCAAAACTCATCTTAGCCAGAGCGACAGCCCGATTGAAGTCGATGAAGATCTGGCTACCCTCTTCCCTGTCCCAACCTTCGCTTGATACCTGAACCCAATCCCCCTCCTGTTTAACAACCACCAATGGCGTACCGCCATATAACGTTGCCAGAGGATCGTCGCCACCCGGGGTTGCGGTCAATGCCACTTCATGGGGTACTACCACGGCTTGATCAGCCAGTTGAGCACTGTGCGCCTCAGCCAGATATTCGGCCTCCATATCCCCGTAGAGCTTCTCCATGTTCGGCAGTTTGTGAGCAATGCCTTTATGACAGTTGATACAGGTCTGCTCACCGCTCAGCAGCTTTTTGTGCATCTTTTGCGCCAGTGAAGTCTGCTTTTCAGTCAGCATGGTTTCATTGGTATGACAGTTGCGGCACTCACGGGAGTCACTCTGTTCCATGGTCGACCAGACATTCTGTGCCAGCTGCAGACGGTATACTTCAAACTTCTCCGGAGTATCGATGGTACCCAGCGCCCAATGGTAAAGCTCTTTGGTCGCCTGAATTTTACGCACCAGTTTTGCACCCCAGGGTTTCGGCACATGGCAATCTGAACAGATCGCCGGAACCCCCGAGGGATTATGGGCATGGGCCGACTGCTCATACTCTCCCTGCACAACATTCATTTCGTGGCAGGAAGTACAGAATTCATAACTATTTGTATATTCCATGAAGGTGTTGAAACCACCCCATAGAATGATGCCGGCGATGATACCGACACTCAGCGTCAACCAACTGAAAGCTTTCATTTTCATCACATTCCTACCAATTAGTTCCGCCAATCAACACGAGAATTGTCATTCACTTTGTCATCAAGACCTCTTGTCGGCCAAAGGCTGGACGCTGTAAAGCATGCAGCCTCTCTGATCAACACCGGCATCGATGATGATCATAGCGCTCAAATCGAGGGGGAAGGAAAAAGTGGAGCCAGTCCAGAGGACTGGCTCCATCCATTCAGGTGGTAATCACCTGTTTACTACACCGCCCTTACTTCTTCTGGGCAGCAATCGCTTTCAGCGCTTTCTTCATGAACTGCTGGTGCTCGAAGCTATCCATAACGCCAGGTTCGGATACCTTCTGCCAGAAGTCAGGATTGAAGCGCTCTTCGTGACAACCGAGGCAGACACCGGTCTTCTCGATGGCGTCACGCTTATCGTCTGGCAACGGACCAGTCAGCGGCCAGTGAGAACCTACGGAACTCAGCTGCTCGCCATCCTCAGTAACAATCGCAGACCAGTCATAGGTCAGACCGGGGATACCGGGGATCTGAACCTGGGTCTTCTGAGGAATGATCTTACCCGTGGCAGAGTCCTTCAGATCCAGTACGAAGTCCTTATCGGCACCCAACAGGAAGCGACCGCCTTCTACACCGTAGCCCAATGCCTTTGGATTGTCGTGACAGGACTCACAGCTACGGGCACTACGGCCAGCGGTGTGAGGCTGCACGGCAGCGGTATCGATACCGGGACCTTCAGGTGTTTCCCAGATCTTGTTGTTGACCAGGGTCTTGCCATCTTTGTCGATAACCGTCGTGGTTACCTGACAACCAGGCATCATCGGGCTGACGCGACCTTCACCATTGATACCGAGTACCGGAGTCTCCCAACGCAGGTAGGAGCGGGTCTCCATGACTTTACCAGGGCTCTTCATGCCGTTGGTGCCAGGAGGCGCATCCGGAGTCAGACCGGTCTTGGGATCACGATTACTGGCGTTGACCAGCCAGTCGGTACCCTCATTGCCTTTCGAGTAGTCGACGGTGACGTGACAACCGTAACATTGTGGTACCCAGTCAGCGTGACAGGCGTAGCACTCCATGTTGTTCTGATGTTGAGGGATCAGGAACATGGAAACTTTCGCCAGGGTCGACTTGAAGGTGCCTTCGTCTCCGATCTGTTTCAGCAGAGGTACTCTGAAGTCCAGACCGTTGGCGGAGTGGACGATAACGTCCTTACCCTTCTTCACCACATTACCCAGCGGGTTACCGCGAGCAGTCAGCAGGTAGCCATCTTGAGGTTCATACTGAGTGGCGTCTTTCATGTACTCAGGCCATTTCTTGCCGAGACCGCGAGGCTTGGTGTAGGCGGTCGGTAGACCGTCTTTCATCTCACCAAACTCTTCGCCACGACCCAACGGCAGATCCCAAGGCAGTTTGTTGAAGGTGCCGTGGCAGTCTTCACACTCGACCTCGACCTGAGCCAGGGTGGTACCCGGGATATTGCCATCACCATGCAGATCGATGGTGGTATGACAGTCCTGACAGAGCATGCCACCCTGAGGATTACCGGCAATCGAGTTCATCTCATGGTGCAGATCTTCCTTGATGAACAGGTAACGTTTGGTGTGCATCTTAGGCTGCTTCTTACCCTTTTCATTGAAAGGAGAACCGTATGGCGCTTCCATGATGCCCTGATAACTCACGCCGACACGCTTACCGCGGTTATGACAGGAGACACAGGTTTCAACCGGAATACCGGAGAACTCAACATCACCAACCTTAACCTTGGTCTTACGGGTGCCCTGCATGCGGTGAGTCAGGATATGGCCCGCTTCATCCTTCTTGATGGTTGGATCGCCACCTTCATAGTAGCCATCATTGGAGTAAGGCACGTGACAGGCGGAACAGCCGGAACCACGGTAGTCACCACGCTTATCGCGACCGGTCACACCAACATGACAACGCTGACAATCATGACGGGAGTAGGTCAGACCCGCATGGTTGGGATTGTCGGTCAGTTTCTCCAGATCAACCTGTGGCAGCTGTTTCAGACGCTTCGGCATCTGATCCGGATGCTTCTTGACGAAGTCCTTCATGTACTTCTTGTAGGCCTTGGTACCAACCAGAGGTACAGGACCATCGTCGTCCATCACATCATAGTTGCCCCAGACAACCTTCATGTCTTTCTGGTAACCCCATGACCACATGTTACCCTGCAGTTTACCTGCCTCAGTATTCATCAGGGATTTATTCAGACGGTCATAGTATCCAGAGTGGCACTGGCCACAGGCTTGGTCGTTAACTGGCATGGCGCCAGGATCGGGCAGGAAGTTTTTAGGTCCACCCTTTTTCGCTAGTCCGGCGGGGGAGCCCATATGGGCTTTCATTTTATCTTTTTCTTCTTTCGGGTTACCACCATGACAGACCACACAGCCGGCCGGGTCTCCCAATTCTGCACCCATCTTTTCAATGTCTTCCTGCATCACACCATCACTAAAGCGTTCTATGCCGTCGTGACATGCCAAACAGGCTTTGCCTTGGGCCTCAGCTACAGGGGTCAGCGTATTGCCTCCGCTTCCCCAAGCAACCAACGCCACTACTGCAAGTAGTGCTAGGCGTTTCATTATCAGACTCCCAATATAATGGTTAAAAAATGCATCCGACCAGCGGAAGCGACGAACACGGGCAACTGCCCCATCAATTTTTCTTCCTCAGCATCGCTCTCCCCTGCAATGCAAATGCGCATAACGCACACAACAGAAGTGCAAGATCTGTACCAAGGCCGCCGGATATGATTCAGAGTGAGATAAAAGCCCGTTCAAGCTGTGGATTATTTTTGAGTGACAGGCAGATAAACCGGGGCTTTCAAAGGGTTATAGATGACTACCTATTTGTAGCTATTTTGGGCTACTCACAAATGGAATGGGGGACCTGGGGCACAGTGAGGTAGCAACCTATTGAACGAATCGTTCAATCACCTTCCCTTCAGGTGAATAAACCGTTCCAACCAAACAAAAAACCAAGAGAAACGGTAAGTTATAAATGATCGGTTTCGTTTGCAGAGAAAAACCGGTTCAGTAAATAAACAGCAATCGACTAATCGCTGTGTTGCCATCCACGGCAAGCGAAGCGGTCTTAAACCAACATCCAAGATCTCAGCGGTTCGTAAGCTGGCGCTTGAATGATCAACTCCCGGCAGTAACCGGCTCCAGACTCCCCAGGAAACCACTGTCTGTATCCAGTCTGACCCGAGGGACTTGCAACTGAGGCAACCGTCCCCATATCTCACTGACCACCGGCAGACTCTGAGAGATAATCTCTGTGGTGATCAACAGTCAGCTGAGACATTGTCCGATTGTTAATGCAAAATGGTGGAAAGTGATCCGATAAACTGAGCATAAACAAACCACCGAGAGCCGCACCGAATAAGTCTCTGTTACGATTTTTTCAGGTCAGACCAATCACGCAGAGCAACTGCAAACTGAAGGTAGCAAGATGTCAGAAGAAGAATACACCCAAGACGAAAACGTCGAAGTCATCAGCGGCAATACCCTGGCACGCCCCAATGAGGTGTTACCGGGCCTGATCCACCTCCTGCCTGTCTCCGCACGTCCCTTCTTTCCCGGCCAGGCGGTGCCACTGCTGATGGAACAGGAGCATTGGGATGCAACCATGGAGGAGGTGGCCAACTCCACACACATGCTGCTTGGTGTGGTCCTCTCTTCATCGGAAAGCGCTGAGTCTGCCACGCCACAGAGTTTCAAACAGATCGGAACCGTCTGCCGGGTTCATCGCATTCAACGATCAGAAGGCAGACTGCAGGTTCTGGTTGAGTGCCTGCAGCGGTTTCGCATCAAAAAGGTGGTCCATGGGAATACCCCATTTACCGCCAGTGTCGAGTATCTTCCGGAGCCCGCCAGTGACAGCAAAGAGATCAAACCCTATGCGGTGGCGATCATCAACACCATCAAGGAGCTGCTGCCGCTGAATCCTCTCTATGCCGAGGAGCTGCGCATGTTCCTCGACCGGTTCGGCCCGGATGACCCTTCCCATCTAACCGATTTCGCCGCCAGCCTGACCACTTCAGACAAATTTCAGCTGCAGGCGGTGCTGGAAACCGTCGAGCTGCTGCCACGGATGGAGAAAGTCCTCGAACTGCTGCATCGTGAGCTTGAGGTGGTCAAGGCCCAGGCCTCAATCCGTAAGACCGTCGAAGAGCGGATGGAAAAACAGCAGCGTGATTTTCTGTTGAGGGAGCAGCTGAAGGCGATCCAGCAGGAACTGGGGATTGAAAAGGATGACCGTACCGCGGAACTGGACAAGTTCAAAGAGCGCCTGGAAAAACTGACACTCTCCGAACAGGCTCAGGCGAGGGTCGATGAGGAGATGGGCAAACTGGCGGTGCTCGAACCGGGCTCACCCGAATATTCCGTCACCAGAAACTATCTGGATTGGATCACCCTGCTCCCCTGGGGGATCGATTCAGAAGACAAACTCGATCTGCAGTTTGCCCGCAAAACCCTGGATAAGGATCACTACGGACTGGAGGATGTGAAAGAGCGCATTCTGGAGTTTCTCGCGCTCGGTATCATGAAAGGCCAGATTGCCGGATCGATCATCCTGCTGGTTGGCCCTCCCGGTGTCGGAAAAACCTCCATCGGCCACTCCATCGCCGAAGCCCTGGGCCGAAAATTCTATCGCTTCTCTGTCGGCGGTATTCGTGATGAAGCCGAGATCAAGGGTCATCGGCGCACCTACATCGGCGCAATGCCCGGGAAATTCATCCAGGCAATGAAAGATGCCGGTACCGAAAACCCGGTGATCATGCTCGATGAGATCGATAAGATCGGCGCCTCCTACCATGGCGATCCAGCCTCGGCCCTGCTCGAGGTACTCGACCCGGAACAGAACAGTGACTTTCTCGATCACTATCTCGACCTGCGCTTCGATCTCTCGAAAGTGCTGTTCATCTGTACGGCCAATCAACTCGATACCATTCCACGCCCGCTGCTCGACCGCATGGAGACCATCTCCCTGTCGGGCTATATTGCCAGTGAGAAGTTACAGATTGCACGTAAATACCTGGTGCCGCGCCAACTTGAAAGGGCCGGCCTGAAACGTCGGGATATTAAACTCAACAGTCCGCTGCTGCGGGCCATTATCGAAGGTTATGCCCGGGATGCGGGGGTCCGCAGACTGGAAAAACAGATTGGCAAGATTGTCCGCAAGGCGGTGGTAAAAATACTCGAGGGGGCAAAAAAGCCTATCGACGTAACCCTAGACAATCTCAAGGACTATCTGGGTGGTCCACTGTTCAAAGATGAGCGAAACCTGAGTGGCGCCGGTGTTGTGACCGGGCTTGCCTGGACCGCCATGGGTGGTGCGACGCTGAACATCGAGGCGGTTGCCACACATGAATTCAACCGGGGTTTCAAACTGACCGGACAGCTTGGCGACGTGATGCGTGAATCGGCTGAGATCGCCTATGGCTACGTCGTCAGCCAAGCCGAACATTTCGAGGTGGATCAAAGCTTCTTTCAAAAAGCCTTTATTCATCTTCATGTGCCTGCCGGCGCCACCCCAAAGGATGGCCCCTCTGCCGGTATCACCATGGCTTCTGCCCTGCTCTCTCTGGCGAGAAGCAAACCGGTGCGCAACATTGCCATGACCGGTGAACTCACCCTCACAGGACAGGTCTTCCCGGTCGGCGGAATACGCGAAAAGGTGATTGCCGCCAGGCGCGCCGGGATCAGGGAGCTGATCCTACCGGAGGATAATCGCAGCGACTATGAAGAGGTACCGGATCATATCCGGAAAGGACTCAAGGTCCACTTCGCTTCAGTATTTGAAGACGTGGTGCCGCTGCTGTTTCGTTGAAGCCAGTATCGAGAATAGGATTCCACTGACCGAACAGCCCAGGCTCAAGACAGCAGGCTGCGGCAATCCGCTTCACTGCAAAACGACTCGATGCGGGGAATTTTAACCCAGCTTTTCAATCGGCAGGCGAGGCAGCGCCCCAGCTCATTGATCAGGCTGATCATCATCCCGGTTACAATCAGAGACCAGAATACGATATCGATCCAGGCATAGTGAATCAGGCCTTCGAGGCCATAGACCATAAATGAGAACAGGCCGAACAGCATGGCCATAATCAATCCAACGAATATCGGTAACATGACTGACTCCTTGGTTGCTTAATATAAGTATATAAGATTTTACTTAAATATACACCATTTTGGATCCCCGACTCATACACAAGTTCACAGAAATCGAGCATCTATCAGGAATTCAGCCACATAATGCCCTCATCCCGATAAGCAAAAGTGTATTGAAATAGCAAATTGCTATTAAATCCACAAGTCGTGCGTCGCAATCAGCCGGTGTAACGGACTGGGCGCGATCATCCGAGCACCATACCGGCTCAGAAATGGTCGTTCATAACTGGCTGTAACCATTGATGATGGATGACATCCAACTTGGGGGGAAACCGGAGTTTGACCTGCTCGTTATCTAGGGCCTGTTAACACAAATTCGATACGTCCTGCTTCTCCTCCATTGCAATCCAAAGCAACGCGATCCTGATCGAAGTCATGGTGTAATTCGTTAATATCAAAGCTGTGCAATATTTCCTATCTCATCTTTGACTCCGCTTATAGATTGGCTCAACAGATAACCCGATTGGATTACCTATAGAAGTGAACCTTCATGGAGAAGACTATGAACAAGGCCAAGCTAACTCTCATCAATTTACTCTTTATCGCACTTATGCTTCCGCTTTCTGCAAAGGCGCAAAACGGATTGATTGAACTCACCATTGAATATGCTGACGGCACCATTCAGCGTTCGTTAATCGATGGATTCAGCGTCGGTCTTGAAGGTGAGGAACCCAAAGCTGCCTTGCTATTACCCGCCGTACAGGCAGCCAGAGAGGCTGCCCGCAGAATGGAGAACAGTGTCTCGAAAAGTGAGCTGATTCCCAATATTCTGATACAGACCAATAGTGAAAAAACCTACTACAAATGGAAACTGACAAACGTCATGATCAAGAGCTACTCCATGCACGGCAGCAACAGTGATAACTCTGTCCCCATAGAGACACTTACCCTGAGCTATGAGAGAGTGGAGTTCTCCTTCAACGGTATGTCAAACGCGTTCGATTGCACCTCAAACAGCTGCAAGCTTGAGACCGACTCATTCAGCAGAACGAGCTATTGATCTCTCTTTCCGATCCGTTCACCCATGACGATGTGCATTGTTAGCCCTCATTGCCGGATCATAATCAGCCGCAAGCTGGCATCATCAATTTGCTATGATCCGGCCTGGCATAGCCGGAAATATCACCGAGCCATCCCACTCCAGCTTTGATGTACATCAAGGCTTGCCGATAACAGCAGCTCTAGGGTAATCCTCTTTACCCATTTGAGGGGACGACTTTGAGCATCATTCCATTGGGTGACCCTCGCACCCCTGACGCTTCACCCAAGGGTTATGCCTTGTTTGCTCTTGGTTTTCGTCCGTTTTTCCTGCTCGCAGCAATCTCCGGGCTGACACTGATGCTGCTCTGGCTCTGGTTCTGGCTCAGCCCGATACAATTTAGCCACTACTCACTGGTCGGCTGGCACAGCCATGAGATGCTGTTCGGATTCAGCCTGGCGATCATTGCCGGGTTCCTGCTTACCGCCGTACGTAACTGGACCGGTATCGATACCCCGACCGGTACGCCGTTGGCCCTGCTGGCCGGACTTTGGTTTGCCGGCCGTTTATTGCCATTCATGCCGAGCGCACTGGTGGGGATGTTTGTGCTGATCGATCTGCTTTTCCTACCCGCACTGATTGCGGCCCTTACCCGACCCCTGGTGAAAGCGGAGAATCGAATCAACCGACTCTTCATACCTCTGCTGGTGGTGATGGCCATCGCCAATCTTCTCTACCACCTTGAGGCCGTGGGCCTTCTGGCGACAAGCAGAAGCGGCATCTCACTGATGACCAACTCGATCCTGTTACTGTTGATATTCGTCGGCGGCAGGGTACTCCCCTTTTTCACCGACAAGGCGGTTGAAGACTCCGCGCCCCGTTTCAGCAAACAGCGGGAGCAGGCCGTTTACGCCCTGTTTCTTCTCTGGGCGTTAAGCGACCTGCTGCTGCCGAACAGCTGGCCAGGTATGCTGTTTGCACTCGGAGGCTCCATCACTCAGGCCTGGCGTCTCTACGACTGGCACCACCCCCAAATATGGAAAAAACCCATTCTATGGATCCTTTACGCCGGGCTGGCCTGGCTGGTGATCGGCTTTCTGCTGAAAGCCATGGCCCAGATTGGACTCTTTGCAGATAACCTGGCCACCCATGCACTCACCGCCGGCGCCATCGGTGTGACTACCCTGGGCATGATGGCCAGGGTGGCTCTGGGTCATACCGGCCGGGAGATCGGTGCCAATCGAACTATGGCCCTGGCATTCATATTGATCAACATCGCCGTAGTGATGCGGGTCTTCGTTCCGATCACCGGACTGCTCAGCTATCAGACCTGTATAATGCTCTCAGCAGTTGCCTGGTCCATCTGCTATCTGCTGTTCTCAATGATCTATCTACCGATACTGATTCGCCCCCGCATCGACGGCCGACCAGGATAGCTTCAGACACCACCCATAGAGCATAACTATAAAAATTGAACGCTCAATAGATAAATAGTCTTTGATTATTTTAGTAATTACTAATATTCTTTCGCTCCATGAGTAACGCAGTACTTACTCGTTCACTTTCTAACACTTAAAAATTTGAGGAATATCTCATGTCCAAAATCGTTAAAATCGCAGCCGCTGCTGCTCTGATCGCCGCTTCTGCTTCCGCTTCTGCATGGTGGGGCAACCCTTGGAACAACGGCTGGGGCAACGGCAATGACTTCATGGGCGACGGCTTCGGCGACGGTGACTTCTCTTTCAACATGAGCGGTAACGCTCGTGGCGCCGGCAACGGTTATGGTCGTGGTTACAACAACTACTACAACCGTCCTTACTACGGTTACGCTCCTTACGGCGCTCCTTATGGTGCTCCTTACGGCGCTCCTGTAGCTCCTTACGGCGCTCCTGCTGCTCCTCAGGCTCAGGCTCCTGCTGCCAAGTAATCATCTTTGATGACACTTGGAAACTTGCCCAGGCAAGTTTCAGCCTAAAAAAGGCGGGCCTTGGGCCCGCCTTTTTTTATCCCTCAAACAAATCAGAAGAACAGCAGCTTGATGATAAAAGCTGATAACGCCAGGTAGAGCACCCGGCGAATCAGCGCCTCCCCATGAGTGATGGTGGTATGGGCGCCCAACCAGCCTCCAATTGAATTGCCGATGGCCAGGCTGATTCCGACCCACCACATAAGCTCCAGATTCGAAGCGAAGATCCCCAGCGCGAGAATGGTATAGACCAGCACAATCAGGACCTTGTGCATATTCACCCGAACCAGATCGAGCCCCAGCACCTTGTGCAGTATCGGCATCAGTATGAAACCGACACCAATCTGAATGAAGCCCCCCCAGAATCCGGCAGCAACCATCAACAGATGCCCGGCAAACAGATTCTTAGGCTTGCTATCGCCCCCTGTCGGTTTGATTTTATCGTGACCGGTGGCCATCAATAGCATCACACCCACCATCACCAGTGCCAAAACCCGGTCGAACCATACTCCGTCGAGTTTCACCCCAACCATTGCGCCACCAATCGCCCCCAGGGAAGCCATCGCCGCAAGACTGAAACCCAGCTTGAAATCGGAGTAGCCACGACGCCTGAATGCGGTCACAGCGGTGATGTTCTGAGCCAGTATGGCGATCCGATTGGTACCGTTAGCCACCGGTCCCGGGATCCCCATGAACAGCATCACCGGTATGGTCAGTAACGACCCCCCTCCAGCCATCACATTCAGCCAGCCGGCAGCAACACCAACCATGGCAAGCAGCAGAATCTGCCAGATTTCCACAAAACCACCCCTGCGTATCTTTTTTATCCGCCTATCAGACTAACAGACTTGATCCAGATCAGTGCATACAGTGTTAAAAAAGAGCTTGTACTGCCGACATATAATTAAATAGACGGTAATATCGGCTTTGATCCCTCTGTCCAAAATTTTGCAGTAATCCGGACAGTCACTGTCCGACTGCAACCAACAGAGTCAATGAACAACAAAAAGCCTACATTCATAGCAGTTGTATTTGTTCTTGCTCTGTCCATATCATTTGGCCAGAGAGGGTGGAATCTTGAAGCTGAAAACGAGCTTCAGGAGTCGCAGCCATCCCATCTGATTGCGGCTGTCCCCCGCGCCTTCCCCCCCCAGTATGCTGTCAATGCACAGGGCAGACCCTATGGATTTGCCATCGATGTGATGAACGCCTTGGCCGAACAGGCGGGATTGACCGTGGAGTACCAGATCCATGAGACCTGGCAGGGTGTCCATCAGGCCATAAAATCAGGACAGGCTGTACTGATCCCCAATATGGGGATAACGGCTGATCGACAGGCTTATGCGGATTTCACCGCACCGCTTGAGACCTTCTCCGTATCACTGTTCGTGCGGGCAGAGACTGAGACGATTAGCTCGTTAGAAGATCTGGTTGGCCACCATGTCGGGGTGATCAAAGGTAATGTGGCCATCAAGCTGCTTGTAGACAAAGCACTGAGACTCGAACATTTTGATCAGTTATCCGAGGCCCTGCTTGCGCTGTTGAGTGGTCAGATCGACGCCCTCGCCTACCCGGACCCGGTTGTCTGGCGCTATACCCAGCAACTTGGCCTGGATGACCATATCCGCAAGCTCAGCCCTTCGCTGGTAGAGATCAAACGCGCCATTGCTGTACGCAAAGGTGAACCTCAGCTTGTGAAACAGTTGAATCAAGCCGTCGATACCTTCATCCAGAGTGATAGATTCAAGGATATCTACTCCCGCTGGTATGCCACACCCGCCCCGTACTGGAATACCCAAAGAACACTGCTCGTAATGTCGCTGCTGTTGATGCTGGTCGCTACCGGCATGTTGGTCTGGCGCTTTCGCAGTCTGCAACAACTCAACCGGCGCCTAACCGCTGAAACCGAGATGCGTCGCGACGCTGAGAGCCAACTGCAGCTGCTCAACGCCGACCTCGAGGAGACTGTGCGCCGCCAGACGGAGGGGCTGGCCGAGGCGCAACGCATGAGCAAGATGGGCAGCTGGGTGCTCAACCTGCAGCTGGACTCTCTGGAGTGGTCTGATGAGACTTTCCGCATCTTTGAGATTGACCCGAAGCGCTTTGCCGCCACCTATGAAAAATTTCTCGAGACCGTTCACCCTGACGACCGGGAAAGAGTTAATAACGCTTACCTAAGCTCATTGGAAGAGCAGCAAGATTATGAGATAGAGCACCGCCTGCTGTTTGCCGACGGCAGAATAAAATGGGTGAAAGAGCAGTGTGAAACCCAGTTTGACAGTCATGGGCTACCGATCATCTCCCGTGGCACAGTTCAGGACATTACGGAGCACAAAGCGGCCGAGCGCCAGCTGGCCTTGACCCAGCATGCTCTGGACCATATCTCAGAAGCGGCCTATCTGATCATGCCCGATGGCCACTTCAGGTACGTCAATCCTGCCGCTTGTGAAACGTTGGGTTACACAAAAGAGGAGCTATTGAAAAAATCGGTGATGGATATCGATCCCACTTACTCAACCGAGCGGTTTCTGGAGGTTGACAGGAAACTCGAAGAAACCGGATCACTACGCTTCGAAACCACCCACCAACATCGCGACGGCCATACGATTCCGGTGGAGATCGTAGCCAACCACATCACGTTCGAGGATGAAGAACTCTCCTTTGCCATCGCCCGTGACATCAGTGAGATCAAATCAGCGCAGCAGGAGATCGAGCGCCAACACGCTCTGTTGCAGCAAGTCATCGACGGGGTCAGTGACCCTATCCTTATGATCGACTCAGACTACACCGTACAACTGATGAACCATGCCGCGCGGACAGCCGCCCCGGCCAAGGCACTGGCGTCTGCCCAGCCGAAATGCTATGCCATTTCACACCACATCGACCAGCCCTGTCAGGGAGAAGATCACCCATGCCCGCTGGAACAGGTTCTAAAGAGAGAAAAAACCGTTAAAGTGGTTCACAACCACCCGCTACAGGATGGCACGACACGTACCTTCGAACTGCTGGCCAACCCCCTGTTTGACAAGCAAGGCAAAGTTACCGGCATCATCGAATCGGGTAGAGATATTACCGACTACCTGAGCGTCGTTGATCAACTCAGAAAAAATCAGCACCGTCTCGACCACATCGCCCATCACGATCCGTTGACCGGCATGCCCAATCGGCTGCTGTTTGTGGATCGCCTGCAACAAGCCATCTTTAAAGCCAAGCGCAATGAAAGCATGGTCGCCCTGTTGTTCATCGATCTGGATCGCTTCAAACAGATCAATGACAGCTTCGGCCACCCGACCGGGGATCTGATCCTGAAAGAGGCGGCAATCCGTCTCAAAGCGATGATCCGGGAAGTCGACACCATCGCCCGAATCGGTGGTGATGAGTTCACCGTTATCCTCGATCAGATCGAGCAGACTCAGGACATCGTAAAGATTGCTGAGAAGCTGCTCGGTGCTTTTACCCAGGGTTTCAAGATCCTGGATAAGGAGCTGTTCCTCTCCAGCAGCATCGGCATCAGTATCTACCCCCAGGACAGTGACGACCCGAACACCCTGATACGTAATGCGGACTCCGCCATGTACAAGGCCAAGGAGCTGGGTAGAAACGCCTACAGTTTCTATACAGCAGAGATGACAACATTGGCGTTTGAGAGACTGATGATGGAGAACAGTCTGCGTAAAGCCCTGACCATGAATGAGCTGGTTCTCCACTACCAGCCGCAGATCGATATCCGCAGTGGCCGAGTAATCGGTGTCGAAGCCCTGGTCCGTTGGCAACATCCGGAGCTGGGTCTGCTGCCACCTGCCAAGTTCATTCCACTCGCCGAGGAGTCAGGGCTGATCCGTCCCATTGGCGAATGGATTCTTCGCCAGGCCTGTCAGCAGGCAAGCAAGTGGCGCGATCAGGGTTTCAGCCCGGAGCGCATCTCAGTCAACTGCAATCTGTCTGCGGGTCAGTTGAACAGCGATAACTTTATTAGCGGTATTCAGACTATTCTTGCAGAGGCCGGGATCAACGCCGATCTGCTGGAACTCGAGATTACGGAAACCACCATCATGAACGATCCCGTGCACATGTCGGAAATTCTCAACCGTCTGCGGGATATCGGCATCAGACTGGCGATTGACGACTTCGGTACCGGCTACTCATCCCTCTCCTATCTGAAAGCCCTGCCGATCTCCAAACTGAAGATCGACCAATCCTTTGTACGGGATATTCCCTCCGATGCGGATGACATGGCGATTACCCGGGCCATCATCGCCCTGGGTGAGAGTCTGCAGATGCAGGTGATCGCCGAAGGGGTGGAGACCGAGGCCCAGGCTGACTTCCTGAAACATGAAGGCTGTTACCTGGCGCAGGGATTTCTCTATGCCAAACCGATGAATTCTGAGGATCTGGACCGATACATGACTTCGGTTCAGGTAGATTCCTGAGCCAGGTAAAAACTGAAAAAGCCCCAGAAATGGGGCTTTCAGGATGAATTTCTGTATAAACCTTGGTGCTCTTCAGAACGGAATATCGTCGTCGAAATCGTTGTCAGGCATGGAACTTGGAGCAGGCGCCGGTGCCGACTGTGGCCGCGACACCCCCTGGGACTGGGGTGCGTCGAAGGAGGCGCTGCCGCCACGACTGTCGAGCATCTGCATCTCGCTGGCGACGATCTCCGTAGTGTAGCGATCCTGGCCATCCTGTCCCTGCCACTTGCGGGTACGCAGGCTTCCCTCCACGTAGACCTTGGAACCCTTCTTCAGATACTCACCGGCAATCTCACCCAGACGATTGAAAAACACCACCCGGTGCCACTCGGTCCGCTCCTGCTGCTCGCCGCTGTTCTTGTCCTTCCAGCTCTCGGAGGTGGCCAGGGTGACATTGGTGACCGCACCACCGCTCGGCATATAGCGGGTCTCCGGATCCTTGCCCAGGTTACCGATGAGTATTACTTTGTTGATTCCTCGTGCCATTTAATTATCTCCACAGCAGGTTACAGCTCCTTCCGCTGGAGCCAAATCCGGCTAGTGTACCTCACCCACCGCATAGTCATCCAGAACCTGCTGGTCGACCACCTGCAGATCGACTTTCAGATAGGCGACCTCATCCTCGGCGATGATTACCGCATCATCGACCCCGTCGATGGCCATCAATTTGGCCGCCAGGCTGGCAACCTCCGACTCATCCAGCTTGCCCACCGGTATCAGGTAGTTACTCAGGTAGCTCGGATTGGGCATGCCGCGGGCGATCAGCAACCAGACCAGCGCCATCGCACCGCACAGCAGAAACACCCCCTCGTTACCGTAGTGGGTATGTATCCAGCCCCCCAGGGCGCCACCGAGAAAGGCACCGATGAACTGGGAGCTGGAGTAGACTCCCATGGCGGTGCCTTTGCGCTCACCCGGTGCTGCTTTGGCAATCAGCGAGGGCAGGGTCGCTTCAAGCAGATTGAAGGCGGTGAAAAAGATGAACAGACCGACAACCAGCACCAGCAACTGATGACTGAAGCCGTAGAGCAGCACCGCAGCCAGGGCCAAGGCGGCAATACCGCCAAGAAACACCGGGCGCATCCGCCGGCGACTCTCGGCAATGATCACGAAGGGCACCATCATCACCATCGACAGCAGCATCACCGGCAGATAGATCTGCCAATGGGATTCACTGGCCATCCCCAGATCCCGCAACGACAGCGGGTAGGCGAGAAACATGGCGGTAAGGGTCATATGCAGGGTCAGAATACCCAGATCGAGACGCAGCAGTTCCGGGTCGGCCAACACCTTGCCGAACTGACTCGGCACCGCTTCCGCATCCCGATGGAAATGACTCCCGCTTGGTGTCGGCACCACGAACAGCACAATGGCGATACCGCCCAATGCCAGAACCGCTGTCAGCCAGAAGATACCGGGCACACCGATCCAGCTATTGAGGATCGGCCCAAGAATCAGCGCAACCGCGAAAGCGAACCCGATACTGATACCAATGATTGCCATCATACGCAGGCGTCGCTGCTCACGACTGAGATCCGCTGCCAGCGCCATGATCACTGCCGCGATCGCACCACTGCCCTGTAGGGCGCGCCCGAGAATGATGCCGTAGATGGTTTCCGAGGTGGCGGCAACCACACTACCCAGAGCAAACACCAGTAGACCACCGACCAGAACCGGTTTGCGGCCGATCCGATCGGAAAGCATACCGAAGGGGATCTGCAACAGCGCCTGGGTGAGTCCATAGATGCCGATGGCGATGCCGACCAACAGAGGCGTCACATCCGGCAGCCCCTCCGCATACAGGGCGAAAACAGGCAAGATGAGAAACAACCCCAGCATTCGCAGGGAAAAGAGACCGGAGAGGGAGTAGGCGGCTCGTCGTTCAATTGCATTCAGGCCTGAGCCATTCCCCCGCTTGTTACTCATCGCTAAGTCACTTTGCCAGTCAATAAAAAGAGCGCGTATAGTATCAGGTTCGCTCAATTCAATGCAGTACTACCACGACAAGATTATGGACACCATCAGTATTCGCGGCGCCCGCACCCACAACTTACAAAATATCGACCTGGATCTGCCACGAGACAAATTGATCGTGTTCACCGGACTCTCCGGTTCCGGTAAATCCTCGCTGGCTTTCGACACCATCTACGCCGAAGGTCAACGTCGCTATGTGGAATCCCTCTCCGCCTACGCCAGACAGTTTCTCTCATTGATGGAGAAACCGGATGTGGACCATATCGAGGGACTCTCCCCGGCCATCTCCATCGAACAGAAGACCACCTCACACAACCCCCGCTCCACGGTGGGAACGATCACCGAGATCTACGACTATCTGCGGCTGCTGTTCGCCCGTGTCGGTACACCCAGATGCCCCGAGCACGACACCACCCTGGAGGCCCAGAGCATCAGCCAGATGGTCGACCAGGTGGTGGCCCTGCCCGAGGGGGAGCGGTTGATGTTGCTGGCGCCGGTGATCCAGGAACGCAAGGGTGAGCACCACAAACTGCTGCAGGAGCTGCACACCCAGGGATTCATCCGCGCCCGTATCGACGGCGAGGTGTTCGAACTCGACGATGCCCCAACCCTGGAGCTGCATAAGAAACACACCATCGAGGTGGTGGTGGACCGCTTCAAGGTGCGGCCGGATCTGAAAACCCGCCTGGCCGAGTCCTTTGAGACCGCACTCAACCTGGCGGACGGTCTGGTGCGGGTCGCCTGGATGAACGGCAGCCAGCCGGAATTGGTGTTCTCCTCCCGGTTCGCCTGCCCCCACTGCGGCTACAGCCTGACCGAACTGGAACCCAGATTATTCTCGTTCAACAATCCGGTTGGTGCCTGTCCAACCTGCGACGGTCTGGGCATCGAACAGTTCTTCGATCCGGAAAAGGTGGTCGCTCATCCGGAACTCTCCCTGGCGGGTGGCGCGGTACGCAGCTGGGACAGACGAAACGCCTACTACTTCCAGATGATCTCCTCACTGGGCCGGCATCTGAAATTCGATCCGGAAACCCCCTGGAAAAAGCTGCCCAAACGGATTCAGAAAGTCATCCTCCACGGCAGCGGCAGCGAGGCGATCGAATTCAGCTACCACAACGAGCGGGGGCGGTCGGTCAAGAAGCGTCACCCCTTCGAGGGCATCATACCCAACATGCAGCGCCGCTATCGGGAGACCGAATCGAATGCGGTGCGCGAGGAGCTGACCCGCTATATCTCTAGCCAGCCCTGCCCCGATTGCGAAGGTACCCGGCTGAATCAGGCGGCACGGCATGTCTTCATCAAGGCGCATACCCTGCCGGAACTCACGCGGATGCCGATCGGCCAGGTGAAAAAGAGCTTCGCAACGCTCAAGCTGCCGGGCAAGCGGGGCAAGATCGCCGCCAAGATTCTCAAGGAGATCGACCAACGTCTCCACTTTCTGGTCAATGTGGGGCTGGACTATCTGACCCTCGACCGTAGCGCCGAAACCCTCTCCGGGGGTGAGGCCCAGCGGATCCGTCTGGCCAGCCAGATCGGCGCCGGACTGGTCGGAGTCATGTACGTGCTGGACGAACCCTCGATCGGCCTCCACCAACGGGACAACCAGCGCCTGCTCGACACCCTGACCTATCTGAGGGACCTGGGTAACACCGTGATCGTGGTCGAGCATGACGAGGAGGCGATCCGCAGTGCGGATCATGTAGTGGATATCGGCCCCGGCGCCGGGGTCCATGGCGGCAAGATCATTGCCCAGGGTACGGCCAATCAAATTGCAAAAAGTAAGGGTTCACTCACCGGTGAGTATCTGAGCGGCAAACGTTGCATCGAGATTCCGGAACGCACCACTGAGATCGATGAGCTGCGCACCCTGGAACTCCTGGGCGCCACCGGCAACAACCTCAAATCGGTGGATCTGGTGATTCCTGTGGGCAGTTTCTGCTGCATCACCGGAGTATCCGGCTCCGGCAAATCGACCCTGATCAACGACACCCTCTACCCGATCTCCGCCGCTGCCCTGAATAAAGCCAATACCAGCCCCTCCCCCTACAAAACCATCAACGGCCTGGAGCACTACGACAAGGTGGTGGATATCGATCAGAGCCCGATCGGGCGCACGCCCAGATCCAATCCAGCCACCTATACCGGTCTCTTCACACCGATCCGGGAGCTGTTTGCCGGCACCCCGGAAGCCCGCTCCCGTGGCTATACCCCGGGTCGATTCAGTTTCAATGTGAAGGGTGGACGTTGCGAGTCATGCAGCGGCGATGGGGTGATTAAAGTAGAGATGCACTTTCTCCCCGACATCTATGTGCAGTGCGATGTGTGTAAAGGCAAACGCTATAACCGGGAGACCCTGGAGATCCACTACAAGGGCAAGACCATCGACGAAGTGCTCAACATGACCGTGGAAGAGGCGCTGGACTTTTTCGATGCGGTGCCGGCGATCAAACGCAAACTGCAGACCCTGATGGATGTGGGACTCTCCTACATCTCCCTGGGACAGAACGCCACCACCCTCTCCGGCGGTGAGGCCCAGCGGGTGAAACTCTCCCGGGAGCTCTCCAAGCGGGATACCGGCAACACCCTCTACATCCTCGACGAACCGACCACCGGCCTGCACTTCCATGACGTCAACCACCTGCTTGAGGTGCTGCACCGTCTGCGCAACCATGGCAATACGGTGGTGGTGATCGAACACAACCTGGATGTCATCAAGACAGCGGACTGGATCATTGACCTGGGGCCCGAAGGAGGCGACAAAGGTGGTGAGATCGTAGCCCAGGGCACACCTCAACAGCTGGCCAAAACACGGGGCTCCCACACAGGAAAGTTTCTCAAAAAGCTGCTGGCCAAGTAGTCCGGTCAAGGCGTCTCATAGGCGCCGAGGTCGGGGGTTGCATCCCGTGGATTACCCAGCATGTCTGTCGTGGGGACAGAGAGGGTCGTACCCCTGTCCCTGGCCGCAGAGTCACTTTCGAGACGCAGATCGTCAGGCGCATCGAGAAAGCCGGGATCAGCACTTGAAGCCATGCCATCCAGACCGCTGGTTCCACTGTCGAAGCTTGCACCGAAACAGAGATTGCTGTTGACCAGCTGATAGGCATCGGCATTCAGATCGAAATCGTAGCAGCTGTCCCCTGATTGTGGGTTGGCGAAGTAACCGATGTTGTTGGTCACCACATAATCCCCACCCCGCTCACCAACATAGTAGGCTCGTCCACTCGCTGCACCGCCGAAGTAGACACTGTTGTTACGCACCACTGTACCGCTGACATCCAGATCAGGCGCCGCAGTCGACCGGTTGGGTGAGGCAATACCGGTCGCACCGCCAATCAGGGTCTGAACCACAATATTGTTTTCGATGATGCAGTCGACACAGCTGGCGACACCGATCGCGAGATTGCCCACATTGCGCACCAGATTGCCACGGATGACTGCCCTCTGATGGCTTTCCGTGGTTGATCCCGCTGCGTCCACCGTCAACCCCCAACACCCTGGCGAGGGATTACGCTCCTCGATCAGATTGTTTTCGATCAGCAGATCAACCGTGTTGTCATTGTGTGCCACCAGACTGGTACCGACACACTGATCATTCATATCCAGTGCCGAATCACTCAACCAGTTACCCCGCACGATCCCATCGCTTTTCATTTGACTGAGATAGACGTTGTGTTGCAGTGCACTGGCATTCAACCAGCCGTTGTTATGAAAACGGTTGCGCTCCAGCCGGGTACGATGGGTACCACCCAACCAGCCCATTACCCCATTGTCATGAATATACGAGTCACTGAGAGTGATATCACCACTCTCCAGGTCGTTGCTGTTGAGATAGACACCAATGCCAAAGCCATCCACTTCCAGACACTGCATCACAACCTGGTTGAGATTACGAAACAGAAACAATCCGAACCCCTCGCCATCCCGGCTCTGTTTGGATAATTGAAGGTTATGGATCTGGATACCTTGCCAACTGAGCTGATCATCGCTCGGATCGAAAACCATACCATTGACGTTTCCCGCCTGAGCAATCCTGATCGTTGGTCTGGCCTGGACCGAATCGCCATAGTCCTGCAGCGTGCAGGGTGTATCACTGCGGCAGCCTGAAGCACTCAACTGCAGAGCCGTGTCACTATGCCAGACGCCACCACGACAGAAGGCCAGATCACGTCCGGCATTGAAGGCGGCTATCGCTGCCGTGATGGAACGCTTGGGTGATAAGGCACTGCCGAGATTGGCATCATCTCCGGGCGTGCAATCCGTAACAGCGCCACTCTGGCAATCACAGAGATGAATCACCCTATCGCCCCTATCACTGACAGTAGCCGGACAGAGATCAAGGTCCGGCCCGTAATCCGGAAGTGCTGCGAGCTGCTGAGGATTGACCGTAATGATCACGCGATCACTCACCATCACCCCTGCATCGTCGGTAATCGTTAGAGAGAACTCCAGGTTTTCAAAGCTCAATACTGATGGGGCTGTAAAGCTGGCCACCGCCTGATCAGCATTGGTCAGGTCTATGGCCGATCCACTGTGTTGTATCCATTGGTAGTCAATTACTGTGCCGTCACTATCGCTGCCGCTACCGGCAAGTGTGACGCTTTGACCTGCAGTAACCGTCTGATCTGAACCTGCATCAACCTCAGGTGGTGAATTGATCACCGGCGTGGGTTCATCAGTTCCTTCACCCCCACCTGCGTCACTGTCACTCTCTCCACCACCACCGCCACATGCCGACATCAATGAGAACGACAACAGGATGATCATCTGCCTTGCCCGGCTCATTGAGTATCTCCTGATCCGACCTGAGTCACCAACAACTTCAACATCCGTAACCCCTTAAACAAACACCTCATCTCTCTATAGATTATGTGGCGAGAGGCAAAATGGCATCCCCAGGAAGCACCACTGATCAGCAAATCGATACCGTCAAACTCAAAACTTGAATTGAGTTGAGAAATTAGAATCCAGATTCCCAGACGAATGAATGAAGCAACATTTCAAAGCAGAGAAAACAGCGTACAACGATCACAGAACCTAGTGTTTACAATCGTTGTCAATGTAGCCCTTTTTCCCAGCGGACAAACTTGTAAACTGCTGAAACCGGTCAGTCAGCGAACCTTTTCACGGCCGTTTCACTCCCTGTAATCATGTTAAGGAGACCATCATGGATTTGACCTCCCTTTTAATTTTTCTGGCAATTGGCGCAGTCGCCGGCTGGCTCGCCGGCACCCTGATGAAAGGTGGCGGGTTTGGCCTGCTGGGCAACATCATTGTCGGTGTGATTGGTGCCTTTATCGGCGGCTTTGTTTTCAATATTGTGGGAATCTCAGCAAGTGGTCTACTCGGCTCACTGATCACGGCGGTTGCCGGCGCTGCCATTCTGTTGTTTGTTGTCGGCCTGATAAAAAAATAGAGGCTTCATTCTCAAACTGTTTTAGCGCAGTTTCAATTTCGCTATATACAAAGGGTATCCAACCATCTTTTCGGGCTTGATATCCTTCAATCAATTTCACAGCTGTGCCGTTATCAAAATTAACCAAGAAGATAGATAATAGCCCCTCTCCCTTGATGGGAGGGGGTATAGATATATCTTACTAAAAATAACAATTATGGAATGATTAAGCTATAGAAGATAATAATTAAATTCTAATCTAACCGTTTTTGACATTATGAGAGTGGTTAAGAAAGCTGCTTTTAATGGGCGTCTATTTTGATCTTGATGTAGTTAGATTAAGTTAGTTTATCTGTGTAATGGTAATGACAACTTTATTAAACTGGCAGGTAGAGGGCATCTTGATTAAATATCCTGTCATCATTAATCTTTGTTAATTAGATTTCCTATGGTAATTTCTCTCGGTCTATTTCATACTTACTATTAGATATTTTTGCTTTGTATAATTCTAACCAAGGCATCTGCTTTGCAACTATATTTTGAATTTCATCACTATTTTCTTTCGAAGCACATGCTCCTATTATCACTTCTTTTATTTTTGACGTGCTTATCGCATGCAAGCCACTACCACCTTCTTTTGCAAGTTTTACGAATCTTACTTCTGATTCGTAGGACCAGTCCATAGACTTAGTTGCAATTGCTAGAACAACTAGTTCTTTCGTTATATCAGGAGTATCAGATCCGAATAACCTAGGATTAATTTCTGGATAACTTTCTGAGTATCTAACTTCATGCGCCACACCCACTTCATAATCATATTCTTCATCAAATTCAAGCCCCACACAAAAACCTGAGTGACTATCAGAATAATGTGACCACATAAGGCATTGATTCCACTTTTTTGATACACAGTAAATACCATAAGAATCTAAAAGTTCATGTAGATCTTTTTGAACCCGGTTTGTATCCGCAAATCTTATTAATAATTCTTTTGTTAGAGTTTTCTTTTGTTTATATTTAAGGCCTTTATGGTTTTGTTCAATGAAATAATCAACAAGTTCGCGTCGTTCGTTTAGGGTACCAAGGCCCACTATTCTTGGTCTCGAATCAAATGGATCATTAAATTGACTTGTTTTTGCAAAGTATATCTCGGAATTTCTAAAAATATCGTATTTATATTCAGGAGTGAACGAGCAATATTTATAAAACATAATAGATGTTGTCAATTAAGTCATTTATATGAAGAAAGATCATATAACAGTGGATGCTCAGTTGGGTTTAATAATGATTTTTTAGGTAATGTTTTTAATAATGAGTATTTCTCTATTAGAATTTTGAATTTTTTATTACCCATTTCACTTAAACCATTGTAAAAAAGTAAAGCCAATTCATTACTTGAGAGTTGTGCACGTACAAGATTTGTATACAATTTTTTATTTTCAAGTTCGCTGTTATCGATAAACTTGATTATGTTATATAGATTTCGAAAGTAGTGGCCAAATTCAGATTGATAACTATCATAAAATGCCAAGTATGTGTTGTTAATTCTATCAATCTCGGCATCACCCTGATATTCTGATTTGTCTTTATCCCATAAAGTCTTGAATCTTTTATAAAATACTTTAAAACAATCTCTACCTTTAGTGATTCGGTTATTAGCATCAACAAGATCAATATCGTTTGTTATTTCATTTTGTAGTCTTAATAGTTGGAAGAATGTCGACTCAAAATTTTGTTTTTTTAGTGTTATGTTTTGAGCTTCCATTTGTTCTTTTTGACCATGTAATTCATTTCTAGTCAACTCAAGCTCTCTTCTTTGTAAACTTAGTTCTTTTCTTTGAAGTATTATTGCGAAAATAACACCACCGAATGCTAATCCAGAAAAAAGTGCATTCACTACCCCGAACATATCTCCAAATGTACCACGGTGTTCATCACCTTCTAATAAATACCAAGTAGCCCCCCAAGCGATGAAGACAAAAGCAATTACAAACAAAAGAAAGCCCAAGCTTGATTTATCATCATTTTGTGTGGACATCTACACTCCTTGGCAATTCAATATTAAAAATATCAGATCCAATACTTAATTATTTTTAGATAGAAGTCGATTAGAATTGCAATGTATTATTATTCTTGGTCAAACACTATTACTCTCGATGTAATGTAAAGATAGTTGTGACACTCTTCGTGCAAACTCAGGATTCAATCTGCACGCACCATCATGTTGCATAGAAAAATCTGCCCCTGTAAACTTAACCGTTTTCATCAATTCCAAAACCACCCTATCAACTATAGGCCGCATAGGCTCCATCGTATCAAGCGCAAAGGCCGGATATTTACCTCGTGTCTCCTTATCATCATGCATAATACCTATAGTCGGATCATAACCATCCGCAATCAGTTTCATTTGTGTACGCGCTGTTAACACACCATAGGCATAATTCAGCATTGCATTGATTGGATGTGTAGCCCGATAGGCACGAGGACGTCCACCTCTGACAGCAGCGCGTGAAGTAAACTTTCGCCAATCATCAGGTATTGGATATTGTTTAGTGGCTTTCCACTTAATAGGTACTGCGGACCAGGACCTGAAGTACTCTGAAGCGATAGCGCCTTCTACTCCAAGGAGGCCTTGGAAATCTTTGGGAGGTTGGTCCTCAAGAGATTGAGCCTGGGTAGAAATATTTTGGTAAGTCGTTTCCCAAATTGATGACCGGGGAACATACTCTTCCATGGTGGTAAGGGTATTTCGAGCCTTTTCAATGAGTAGTTTAAGCCCAAATGCCACCCTCAAGTCGGGGTTCTGTCGAGTTTCATACTGCCATAGGATTTTTTCAATAGAAGCAGCCTGACCACCGGAACTGAGAACAGAACTGAATTGACCATCCCAGCGAAGACGTATTAGCTGAACACTCTGTCTGGCTAACCAGTCCATTGCATCCAGGGTAATTTCTCCTGATCCGTCGATAATGACAATCGCTGGTGGAATGTCTAAAGCGCCATTGAAGAATCGCCACTTTCGCTGATTTGAAGGGTAGTGTGTGTTTCCGTCACGTATGGATAGACTGCCTTTCTCAACCCGTAGCGAAAGGCCGTGACCTGTCAGGATTAGAGGGTTCTTTTCACGTTCCCGACGTCTCCTGGTTGATGGGGAATCTGATTCTGACTGCCAGAAGTCGCATCGATCCTGCCAGCTGACCATTTCACTATCGGTGTGGGTCTGTAAGCTTGAGGTGCTTGCCTGCTCCATTGCTATTTACCTCTGACAGGAAAAAGTACATCATATCATACCTTTAGCTTGTTATTGGGGCCAGAGTCATCGTACGCAAATCAACTAAAGAACTACGTTCACTTTGGGAGACTGGTGTCAGTCTGGATGAAGCTTGGATTGAGTTTGCCGAGAGTTTCCTTGATAGATTCTCGTTTAAAATGCTCTGTACACATCCTAATAACGATGCAGCTTACGAAAACCATCCACGTTATCAGGAGCTAACTGGATGGCTACCTCATACCTGGGAAGAACGTCAGACGAAGCTTCGAACTACCAGAGATGTAGAGCGATCCCATTTACTTGATGAGCTTTATTCCGGCCGACTTTGGGCGATTGGTTTCGTCACCGAGCCTGACGGGTTTGACAGGCCAACTCGTGTACCACGAGAACATTTCTTTTTTGATTTCGATAGAGATCCGCAAGACCAGCCACAGATCGACTGGAGCAAGGGAGAACTAATCAGTCCTGACATGTCCTATTTCGACATCCATGTAGTAAGACCTCCTGAGCAAGATAGTGCAAACTATGACGAGACTGGAGATCAACCATTACGAACCGACGAACAAAAAGCTCCTCCAAGCAAATCAAAAAGAGGTAGACCATCCACCGGGAATGAAATTCGCACTAAAGTCATTGAGATGTGGAATGATCCCGAGTTTCAAAAAATGTCACCCCGAATAACCCAAGCGAGAGAAGTACGAGCACGCTTGCTCGGAGAAAAAACACGTGATCAAGATGACTACATAGGCTATAGCACCTCATCTATAAAACGCATCATTGGTAAAGTGGCATCCCAGCGATCTGAATAAACTGAATAAAATGAATTTATTCAGAATTCTCAATTTAAATACTTAGAAATCAATGAGTTGATAGGCCATGCTGTAAGCATGTTTTTTTACATGCAATCAGTGTGACCATGCCTAGAGACTACAAAGCAGAATACCAACGCCGCATTACACGCGGCCTCGCCCGTGGTCTGTCCAGATCCCAGGCGAGAGGCCATCCCAAAGCCGGCGAATCTCCGATCAAACCTGTTGAAGCAGAGCCTGATCCCCGCCTGGACGAAGCTCTGCTAAGCATGAATCGGGGGCAATCCCTGACCTCGGCTGCAAGGAGTCATCACGTATCGGCAAATCGACTCTCGCGATATCTCTCCGAACAAGGCCTGGCAGAGCTAAAGGGGCGTCGCTGGATTCCTACAGATTCTCGACCTCGACAGATACAAGTCATGACGAAAGGCGTGATGAAAGTACTGACCATTGTTGGATTCAAGCAAGCCAGTCTGATTGGCGAGCATCACTATGCTGCAGGTCGCTTCGTTCGCACTAATGACATCGAATGGCTCAGCCCCTTCGAAGGCCAGTTTGTGCGCGACATTAATGGCCGCAAATACCCCTTAGAAACAGATCCCAATGCCATTCATCGAATAGCCTCGATGGATGATCCACCATTTCATGAAATTTATGAAATCACTTCAAATGCTTAGGAGAAAATAGTATGAAAAATAGATATTTAGATGCTGAAGATCGAAAAGAGCAACGTCTCAGAGCTCTCAGAACGCGCAATCCGGTTTGCGTGGAATGTGGTGAGGATAATTCAGTATGCCTGGAAGAACATCACATCGCAGGTAGAAAATACCACGAAGACACGGCAATCGTATGTAGAAACTGCCACCGAATCTTGTCGGATAAACAGCTTGATCATGCCCCACATGTGGCTCTGAAACCTGAAAGTAATATGGTTAAGATCGGTCATTATTTGCTTGGTCTCTGCGATCTACTCGCCTTACTCATCGAGACACTTCGAGAATTTGGTCATTCCCTAATCAGTGATTCTCAGTCTGAGGCGTTGTAAAAATGGACATTCTACAAACGAAAATCGCGATTCGTGCCTACAGTGAAGGCCCTGATAAGCCCCCACTAGGCTCAAGACCATTCGGAAAAGAGCATGAACCATCACCATGGACCCTAATATTTGACTGTGAAACCACAATCGACGCTGTACAACAGCTACGAGTGGGATTTTTTCAGGTTAGGAATGGTAAAGCGCTTGAAATTGAAGGCATTTTTGTCGACCCCACAACTATCTCAGAAACTGATGCTCAGCTGATCAATGACTACGCGGAATCGAAAAGTCTTACTGTTCTGACGGTTGCAGAGTTTCGTTCCAATATTTTCCTGAAATACGGATATATTCGATGTGGTATTGTGGTGGGTTTTAATCTGCCATTTGACCTTTCACGAATTGCACTGAGCCATAGTCCAGCACGACGATCAATGCGTGAAGGATTCAGTTTTGCACTCACCGAGGACAAGCAAGACCCACGAGTACGAGTCAAGCATTTAAGTCCACGTGCAGCAATCATCGATTTTGCGACACCTGGCGACCAGGATACGCCTCGAGGTATGCGTAATCGTGAATTAAGGGTACCCCCATTTCGTGGGCACTTCGTCGATGTGAAAACCCTGGCGTCGGCACTCACCAGCCGTCGATTCAATCTTCGCAGCCTTGCGGTGTACCTACAGACACCAACGCAGAAGCTCGACACCGATGAACATGGTGAAATCACAAAGGATTATCTGGATTATGCCCGAGCCGATGTACAGGTTACCTGGGAATGTTTCGACGAGCTTTCACGACGTTATGCACAGCATAAGCTCTCAAAAGGCATGGATCGAATTTTGAGCGAAGCGAGTATCGGTAAGGCCTATTTACAGGAGATGGGTGTACGACCCTTTCTAGGTTGTGATCCGTCCTTTCCACGTGAGCGGTTTGGCGAAATTATGTGTGCCTATTACGGCGGTCGAGCAGAAGTGCGAAATCGCCGTGAGATACATGAAACCTGTTATTGTGACTTCAAGTCCATGTATCCGACCGTTAACACATTGATGGGGTTATGGCCATTTGTTGTAGCAGATGGGCTGGAGACCCACGATTCAACAGCAGCGACTCGTAAATTTCTAGAGTCAGTTACGATCGAGGATCTACAAAACCCGAGCATCTGGCGAAAGCTGACAACACTGGTTTGTGTGAAACCAAAGGAGGACCTTTTTCCGGTTAGAGCAAAATATAACGAACAAACTTATACCATTGGTTTGAATTTTCTAACATCGAATGACCCAATCTGGTTTACCCTGGCAGACTGTATCGTCTCGAAGCTCTTAACGGGAAAGTGTCCAGAAATTGTACAGGCAACTACCTACGAACTAGGCCCAATCCAGAGTAATCTCAACAGCATAGACATTCTCGGAAACGACCAATACCGAATCGATCCGGCTACTGATGATCTTTTCAACCGACTGGTAGACCTGCGGGACGAGGCGAAAGAAAAGGGTGACCCAATCGAGAAAACTCTCAAGATTCTTGCCAATTCAACAAGTTATGGTATTTTTATTGAGGTCAACCGTGATAACGCACCCAAATCAGAACCAATCACCATATTTGGCCCAACGGGCGAAAAACATGAGTTAACAACCAAAGCCATAGAAGAGCCGGGCCGCTATTTCCACCCACTACTTGGTGTTCTAATCACTGGGGCAGCTCGATTAATGCTCGGTATTGCAGAGAAACTAGTGCTGGATGAGGGATTAGACTGGGCATTTTGCGATACAGACTCCCTGGCAATGATTCGTCCAGATGGGATGACGAGAAGAGACTTTCACCAGAAAGCAGATGCTGTCATAGACTGGTTTGAACCACTCAATCCCTACAGAAAACCTGGTTCGATCCTTAAGATTGAGGATGTCAATTACGCAATTGATTCAAGGAATCGTGAACCGCTCTATTGCTTTGCTATTTCTGCGAAGCGGTATGCTTTATTTAATCTTGATGCGGATGGCAATCCTATTTTAAGGAAAGCTTCAGCACATGGACTGGGACACTTAATAGATCCGTATAATGATGCACAAGCACCAGCAAATCTACTGTCACCTCAATTACCACTAACTCAGATTGGCGTGAAACGCTGGCAGCATGATTTTTGGATTAAGCTTATACAAGCCGCGCTGACTGGTAAAGCTGATCAGGTAATTCTGGATTGGCATCCAGGCCTAATGAGTCCAGCGGCATCACGCTATACTGCTTCTAGTCCTCAGATGTTGTCCTGGTTGGATAGCTGGAATGAAGGTAAAGAGTACAAAGCGCAGATCCGGCCCTTTGGATTTTTACTATCGTTTACGACTAGAACGGGTGTATTCGAACCACCAATAGATCTAAAAGCTCCATTTATTGAGAAACCTAAGCGTGGTAGGCCTAAGAAAAAATCAAATTGCAAGCCAATTGCACCTTATACGAGTGTCCCAGCAGAGGCTGTGCCAAGTGTATTTGACCGAGCCACAGGAGAGAAGATAGAACTTAAGCAGCTGAAGACTTATGCAGAGGCTCTTGCTCAGTATCATCTTAGTTGTGAGGATAAGTTTTTGAATGGACAATTTCTTGATCGTGGACGGACCGAACGACGGCACGTGATTGCATCTGGTATTGAGCTGATTGGGAAAGAGGCTAATAGGGTAGGTGCAAGTGGCGAAAGAGACCCTTTGCAGCCCCCTGTAAATGAATTTGAATGTAGTATCGATAGTATTATACTTGAGTAGCTATTGATTTTTTTTCGAATGGGATTATGACTTATCTTATTGATTAATAATGTTTTTTATAGCTCATAGTGTCAAGTCTATGGTGTAATTCTTAGTGGTTGTGTGTTGGTGGTGACTTTTGGATGTAATTATTTTTTTTCAACAGTCGTGTTTGTGCTTTGTATGTAGCTAACAGAACCCTAATCACACAAGAACCTTCTCAATTGAGTACTGTTCGAATATATCTCTCTAGACAATTTATGGAATCTGTTCAAGGCGAGTTGGAAGTGAATTTAATGCTAAAAATAATCAGCGCATTTGTATTATCCCTACTATTTGGATGTGGTGGCGGTGGAGGCAGTACAGATAACGGGGGACATGACCAAGGACCGGATACAGATCCAGGCTTGAGCGATCTTACGTTCAGCAACAACTATCTAGAGTTTGATGGTGGTATGTCCTACCTCCAAATTCCAACTAACCAGACACTGATCGTTGATAATCAACTAACCATAGAAGCTTTTATTAATATACAAGGCGTAGGTGGTGTTGGTCCAAGAGTCATGGAAGTTATTGATAGCTTTGCAATGTACTTATACCAAGAGAGGATCTGGTTTTGTCTTTATTCAACTGAGTCTGTTGGTAACCAAAATAATGGCTGGAATTGTGCTTCAACTACCGCCCCTAGCGAAAATCAATGGCATCATGTTGCAGGTGTATGGAACGGCAATCAACTCAGGCTGTATATCAATGGACAGCTCACCTCTGAAATTGATCACACAGCGTCAATATTTCATGGTGGACCAGGGGATCAAAGTTTACTCATTGGGAATGGCTGGACATTTGTAGACGGCTTCAATGGTTACATCAGTGAAGTAAGATACTCCAGCAATTCAAGATACACTGATAACTTTACTCCCGATCATAGTCATGAGATTGATGAACATACTATAGGATTATGGAAATTTGAAGAGGGTTACGGGACTCTGGCATCAGACTCTAGCGATAATCAAAATCACGGAATTCTCAATGGAGAAGTTAGTTGGGGTATAGAGGCTATTACGGTTACTATAAATTATCTTGAATTTGACGGCGGCATGTCGCACGTAAAAATCCCAACTAACCAGACACTGATTGCGGATGATCAATTAACCATAGAGGCTTTTATTAACATACAAGGCGTAGGTGGTGTTGGACCAAGAGTCATGGAAGTCATTGATAGCTTTGCAATGTACTTATACCAAGAGAGCATCTGGTTCTGTCTTTATTCAATTGAGTCTGTTGGTAACCAAAATAATGGCTGGAATTGTGCTTCAACTACCGCCCCTAGCGAAAATCAATGGCATCATGTTGCAGGTGTATGGAACGGCAATCAACTCAGGCTGTATATCAATGGACAACTCACCTCTGAAATTGACCACACAGCATCAATATTTCATGGTGGTCCAGGTGATCAAAGTTTAATCATTGGGAATGGCTGGACATTTATAGACGGCTTCAATGGCTATATAAGTGAAGTAAGATACTCCAGCTATTCAAGATACACTGATGACTTTACTCCTGATCATAGTCATGAGACTGACCAACATACTGTCGGACTGTGGAAATTTGAAGAGGGTTTGGGCACTATTGCAACGGATTCTAGTGGAAATCGAAATGATGGCACTCTAAACGGAGAGATTTACTGGGGTACCATACAAATAAACGACTAAAATTATATTAAAAAATAGATAGATTATTTAAATTTAATTATTAATATATTACTCATGCAGACATATACAACGTATTTATAGATAGTATTTAGATTTATAATTACTTACAAAAAAACTGAAATTAAAGCTTAATTATGAAATTTTCGCTAACAGCTGCTGGGCAGACAAAAAAACAAATAGATATACTGCGAAAGCAAAAAGTGTTTCAATTTATGACGGGCGAAATAAATTATCCAGAAGATGAAATAGTATTCACATTGAACCTTGATCGTGCAGGCAGGCAAGTTTCTTCGCATACACCGCTTGAATTGTTATTTCAGTATGTATCTGACACAAAACCAAAGTTGACATGGGGACTTCTTGCTGGAGTAACAACTTATGAAAATAAACTAAACAGTCGTAAGTTTGAACCATTATATAAAGAGTGCATGCCTAGGATTCAAGGTAGCATCAGTGAGCTCACATGGTTAGATGTATTATTCTTGCTTCTTATAAAGCGTATTGTTAGCCCAAGAGAGGAAGTCTGGGATATGGCCGATTACAAGATCAAGGAACTAGTAGAGCTAGATAATAATATTGAAAAGGTTATCATGCTCTTTCAGCATGGACGGGTATCACCTACTATTTAAACTAGAGTAGGTTCATTACTTAGGGAGGCTTTAGAGCGGTCGGGGAAATTAGAAAATCCTTTAAGTAGATAAGATGATGGTATACTTCATTTGCAGGATAAATCTCCACATATCATTACTCTGTTAATGGTGACCTCCCCCCCCAATTTTAACACCATGAGTTCGATGCTCAACTATGTATACGGTATATAAACAGCGCGTACACAGATTAAACTAATTTCTGATGGTTATAATCCGACAATTGGCATTATGCATGATGACAAGAAAACACAAGGAAAATATCCAGCGTTTGCGCTTGATACGATGGAGTCCATGAGACCAGTGGCAGATAGAGTGATTTTGGAACTGATAAAAACAAAAAAGTTTACGGTAGCTGATTTTTCAATGCAGCATGACGGGGTGTGCAGGCTTAATCCAGAACTTGCTCGGCGGGTTGCTCAAGTAGTGATATGCTCAATATATTTGATATTATAATAATTTCATCAGTTATTACTTAGGTAAATCAACTTAAAAATGATGATTAGGTTGATATCAAACAACCTCTAAGCCAGTATTATCCTAGTCATAATCCGAGTTTCAGTAACGTAAACTGCATATGTTAGCAGGCACTCCCCCATGGTACAGGGCTATTATCACTATAAATCGATTAATAGGTAAGCTTATTTGTTGATTATTTTATAATTAATAGACCATGAGCCACCAGACACTTTTTCCGCTATGTCTTTATCAGTGATGATTTGTCCTAATATGTCTGCCCTGTCATTTGGTGAGACATAATCACTTTCACTAGTTTCTGCCAATACAAAGTCATCTTTATCTACCAATTTGTATTTAACATAAACTCTTAGAGTATCATCCGATTTATTTTTTACTGTATATTTCCATCGCCATTCCGCTTTCTCTTCTTTGTAAAGAAGATCACCACTCTTTCTATTTGTAACTGGTTTCTCAAAATACCTTACAAACTTATAACAATCCTCAACAAATTCTAATGGAAATTGTGGATCATCAGTATCAATTCTGACCCCATGTGATGCTCGAGTAAAATGACATTCCATTGGTAGACTGCTTTTTAACACGTCAACCCAATTCTTAAAATCAAATGCTTGCGCGGATTGAGCGACTAAAAAAGCGGTAAGCCCAAGAACTAATTGTTTAAACATATCTCATAACCTGATTTATTTTTTACGCACAATCGAAACATCTCTGGTACTGATTAATTTTAGCGTAGATAACTTCATTCAACATGGTCTAATCTTATATACATTGCATGGCAAGATTATCAGTATTATTACTGCACTATTTTGGTTCAATGAAAGTGCTATTCTCTCGAGAACGTAAATTCAAAAGCTAGAAATTAAGTCAAAACTCAATTTTATGGCATGCAGCTCTAGCTAATTCAATGACTTCGTTTGTGTTTGCCTTAACGCCAGGCTGCTCTTCTTTTATTGCCATATTGAAAAGAATTGCAAATTCTTTTGCAGCTTGTTGCATTTGCCGTGCTTCAGGATATTTTTTTTCGTCAAGTTTTACTTTATTGTTTAATGCTTCTAGCCCCTCGTAATAAAGAATGTTGTAGTAAGAAGCAGCTCCTTGAGCAATGCCTTCACATTCCCATTTTTTAAAATTGTCTGCATTAGCGTTTTCATGACAAAAAAACAATACGTTAACGATTGCTACTAATAAGTATATATTTCTTATGCCCCCTCGATTATAATTCATATTAATAAAAAAACCCCTTCTAAAATTTTAAACTGTCAAAACAGCAATAGAGTAGTTGCTTTATTTCTAGTTACGCATCCATATTTAATTCGTAATTACGGATCTTCTCAATAACTCTTTCATAATCAATTGGAAACACGACTAAGTTTAACCTACCACACCTATTAGCACGCCTCCTAATTATTGATTTATTCAGTAAATCACTTATCTAGGGAAAATAATAACCATGTACCCTTATTCCTAAGCGTTAATCCACCGTAATTACCAAGCAAGAGTTCAAATACACTTCGATTGTATAGCTAATCATAGGCCCATCTCAACTGGTACCAAGTGTGTGACATGTGGATAATCACGGATTCATCCTTCATCTTTTGCCTGCCAGCAAAAATTTTGTGTTATTTTTAGCAGGATATAACTATACCCCCTCCCTTGATGGGAGAGGGGTTGGGGAGAGGGTGTACGCGAAGCGTTTCACCTGACTAAAAGATAAAAACTCATTGAGACTTCATTCTTTTCACGTTGATTTGTTATAAAGACTGAGTGCCAATTCTCCCCCTCTCCCCCGGCCCCTCTCCCGCAAGGGGAGAGGGGAGCTACTCTCTCACTATAGTTCGCACATTGATGATTGGTACCTTTTCTAACCCTCAACTTCTGTTTGATTATCTCTTTTCTTGTCACAATTCTCGATAGGCCAGGCCCTGTTAACACTAACCCCATACGTCCTGCTTACCTCATCGCATCAGCTTACACTAAGAAGCCTGTGTTATCGGATCATCCTCAACGGATTCAGCTTGTGGCACTTTCATCGTTACCAACTCCTCGGCACTGACCGGATGTATCGGGATGGTGTTATCCAGATCGGCCTTGGTCGCGCCCATCTTCACCGCCACCGCAAAACCCTGCATCATCTCATCCACATGATCGCCAATCAGATGGATACCGACCACTCGCTCCTGATCACCACTACAGATCAACTTCATTGCTGTTGTCGTATCCCTCGATGAGAGGGCGTGACGCATCGGTGTGAACTCAGTCTGATAGACCCTGACCTTCTCATGCCAGGCCCGCGCCTGAGTTTCAGTCAGACCGACCGTGGCTACCGGCGGATGCGAAAACACCACACTGGGTATATTGTCGAAATCAACCCGACTGTTCGTTTGATGATCGAACAGACGATCCGCCAGTCGACGCCCGGCAGCAATCGCAACCGGAGTCAAAGGCGTCCGGCCAGTGATATCGCCAATGGCATAGATACCGGGAATATTGGTGTTCTGGTAATCGTCTGTCACCACAATACCGTTATTGAGCATCTCAACACCGATTTCAGCAAGATTCAGTTTTGCCGTATTGGGTTTGCGTCCAACCGCCCAGATCACTTTGTCGAAACCGCATAACTGCTCACCCTGGCTTCCCTGAAGGGTAATGCCATCCTCACCTTCAATTAGAGCACTGACCTGAAAAGAGAGCTTTTGCGCCACACCCTGCTTGGCCATTTCGCTCATCAATACCTGGCTGAGCATAGGATCGAACATTTCAAGCAGACGTGATTCAAGAGCGACCAGAGTCACCTGGGAGCCCAGGGCCGAAAGTACCCCGGCAAGTTCAACACCGATATAGCCACCACCGATAACCGCCACTTTTTCAGGCTGCTCCTGCAGGGCAAAAAAACCGTCAGAGGTGATCCCGAGCTCAGCACCGGGCAGTGGCGGCACGATCGGTTGTCCACCGGTTGCAATCACAATATGATCCGCGGCATAGATCTCCCCATCGACCTCGATTTCTCCAGGACCGATCAGGCGGGCATAACCCGGCAGATGGGTCACACCAAGCTGTTCAACATAGTCATCCCAATAGCGATTGATACGCTCAACATAACTTTGTCTACCCGCGACCAGTTTCGCCCAGTTGGTTCGACCCCGCTGGGCCGTCACGCCGTAGCCTGCAGCATCATCAACCGCATGCGCCAGTTCAGCCGCCGTCCACATGACTTTTTTCGGCACACAACCGTTGTTCACGCAGGTACCACCCAACTTACCCGGGTCGACCACGGCCACACTTCTGCCATGCTGCACCGCCCGTTCAGCCACGGCCAAGCCACCACTGCCACCACCGATAGCAATCAAATCGAAATATCTGTTCATACTGCTCACCAATATCCTGCTTAGAGAATCCATCCAGCCGGAATGGCTGGATGTTGTGAATGAGACCTACTGCACCACTAGGCTGCCGATCTCTGCCGCGCTGCCAGAAACTGCTCCAGATCGTCCGAACCGCCGATGCGTTCGCCATTGATGAATATCTGGGGCACCATCGAGATACCGGCCACCGCACGCAGACTGCTTTCACTGTAGTTCCTGTTCAGTACCAGCTCTTCAAACTCAATGCCCGCATCCCGCATCAGTCCCTTGGCCCGGACACAGAAAGGACAACCCTCGCGGGTGAACAGGGTGGCATCCATTGGCTGCTGTTCATTGGGCGCAATGTAGGCCAGCATGTGATCCGCATCCGAAACCTCAAAAGGGTCTCCAGGCAGATCCGGCTCGATGAACATCTTCTCGATGACGCCATCCTTCACCAGCATCGAGTAGCGCCAGGAGCGCTCGCCAAAACCAAGCTCCTGTTTCGACACCAACATCCCCATGCCCCGGGTGAAATCACCATTACCATCAGGCAGAAAACGGATTCGGTCGGCCTGCTGTTCCAGTTTCCATTCGTTCATCACGAAGGCGTCGTTGACTGAGATACAGACCACCTCGTCAACGCCATGACGCTTGAGCAGGGGCGTCAGCTGGTTGTAACGAGGGACGTGAGTGGATGAACAGGTGGGGGTGAATGCACCGGGCAGGGCAAATACCACGACGGTTTTGCCTTTGAAAATTTCATCACTGCTGACATCCACCCACTCATGCTCACGACGGGTACGGAAAGTAACCTGAGGGACGCTCTGATTTTCACGGTTCTCTAACATCTTTATCTCCAGAAAAGTGTGGTTCGAATAAGCTTGAAGCGCACTCTACGGAAAAACCGTAAATTGATAAAATCGTATATTACAATCTATATGATAAGTTTTTCCTATCTTTAGTTTTCCCCAACTTACAACCACCCGCCTGACTGCAGGCGATCCCTATTCAAGCCGATTACAGCCAGACCAATGGACAGGGAACCGACCTGTCAGACTCTCTTGTGGGCCTGCCCAAATTGTAACAATCAGGCACTTTGACCATTTAAATCTGTCCTATGCCTGCACAAGCGCTCTATCATAGTGCGAACAGATCCATGGCCCGTAACCGAGGTAGAACAATGCGAAAAAAATATGACCTGATCGCCATCGGAGCCGGTAGTGGCGGTCTCTCAGTCGCGGAACGCGCCGCCAAATATGGTGCAAAATGCGCGGTTATCGAAGCCAAGCGAATCGGAGGCACCTGTGTGAACCTGGGGTGTGTGCCGAAAAAGGTCATGTGGTACGGAGCCGGTATCGCCCATACCCTTCACGACGCTTCAGATTACGGTTTTGAGATTGCTGTCAATGGTTTCTCCTGGGAAACCCTGAAGCGACATCGGGATGAGTATGTGGCCGGGATCAACAGCTGGTATCACACCTATCTGAAAGATTCTGAAATCGATGAGATTACCGGTTACGCCCGCTTTGTCGATCCGCACACCCTGGAGGTGAAGGGAGAACAGTTGCAGGCCGAGCACATTGTCATCGCCCCGGGCGCCTATCCGGTCGTGCCTTCGATACCGGGTGCGGAACACGGCATTACCTCAGATGGCTTTTTTGAGCTGGAAACATTGCCCCGCCGGGTAGCCGTGGTAGGCAGTGGCTATATTGCCGTGGAGATCGCCGGCCTGCTCAATGCCCTGGGCAGCGATGTCACACTGCTGTTGAGAAGAGAGCACCTGCTCAGACCCTTCGACGCCATGTTGCGGGAGTGTCTGATGGAGGAGATGGTGGACGCCGGCGTCAACATCATCACCTCTTCCCGCATCGGTGAAGTGATCAAACAGGAGGATGGGGAGCTTGAACTGATTTGTGCCGATACCGGACATCAGCTGGGCCGATTCGATCAGCTGCTGTGGGCCATCGGAAGGGCACCGGCTTCCGCCGAGATGAAACTGGAGAAGGCCGGTATTGCGACGGATGAGCAGGGCTACATCCCTACCGATGAATGGCAGAACACCAATCTGCCCGGTGTCTATGCGATCGGTGATGTCACCGGCCGGGCTCAACTGACACCGGTGGCCATCGCAGCAGGGCGACGCCTTGGTGATCGGCTGTTTGGCGGCATGCATGAGCGAAAACTCGACTATGACCTGATCCCGACCGTTGTCTTCAGTCACCCGCCAATTGCCACCGTTGGCCTGACCGAAAGTGAAGCCCGTGAGATTCATGGGGATGCCGTGAAGATCTACCAATCCAGATTTACACCGATGTATCACGCCTTCACCAAACATCAGAGCAAAATGGCGATGAAACTGGTTACGGTTGGCGCCCGAGAGAAAGTGGTCGGCTGTCATGTGATCGGTATCGGTGCCGATGAGATGCTGCAGGGCTTCGCGGTGGCTATGCGCATGGGTGCAACAAAGAAGGATTTCGACGACACCATTGCGATTCACCCAAGCGCTGCTGAAGAGTTGGTCACCATGCGCTAGGGCAACCCGGCGACTCAGGGAAGATTCAATGAGCAGAACATTCGCATCAGCACTCATCCTATCGGTTGCGATGCATTTTCTGCTGACCTGGTATCTGGGTGACAGATTGTGGCGTTACCTGTCAGAGCCGCCCTCACACGACCGACCATCCCTTATTCGGATCACCATTGAGTCACCTGTCAGGACCAGCAAGCCACACGACAACCATCAACGGGGCTTGATGCCGAAACAGCAGTGGACTCCAACTCCGACAGCGGAATCTGAACACCATAACAATACGCCACCACTCAACCAACAGCAGAACTCAGCATTAGAATCGAAAGCGTCGAAAATCACCTCTGCCAGGATTCTCTCATCATCCAAAGCGATCAGCCGCGATCTAGCCATTGACGAGGAACAAGCGGAAACCATTGAGAATAAAAACTCAGTATCGGCAATCCTCGATCAGGCGTTAAATCCAAAAAGGGAAGCACCGAATATTTCCACATTGGCCGATGGCACAACCAGAGTGGTCACTGAACAGGGTTATACCTATTGCATCAAGCCTCTGGATGACTGGAGGATCGTTGATCCACAGGATGACATGCGGGTATCGGCATTCTGCAAATAGGCCAGCGGCACATCGATCAATCGGCAAACTCATCAAACTGAAGCACATCTCCCGGATTGGTTTCCCAAGATGCTTTACTCCCCATGAATACGTGTTTCTCCACCCTTACCCCAGGCTCTCCATCGACACATCCCAGGGTAACCCAGCCGATCGCACCCTGATAGGTTCCAGCCAATGGGGAACCACATCTGCTACAGAAAAAGCTCCCCATGTCTTCGGAAGATTGATAGTGAGTCAGCAGCTCTTCGCCGCTCAGCCACGACAGCTTACCCGGTTCAATCAGTGCAAATGCGGAGGACTGGGCGCCGTTGGCCTTCCTGCACATGGAACAGTGACAGGAAGCCGCATCATGCAAGCCACCATCAACCTCATAGGTCACTTCACCACAGGCACATGAACCTCTGATTACCATCTCTATCTCCTTTTATCACTTGCCATGAACAGACTGTTCATGATGCTTTTTATGTTTGGGCCTGTTAACTTTCAATCTACCCAGCAGCTAGACTGAAAGCCCCTCTCCCTTGATGGGTGTATAGACCGGAGACATAGGTAACACATGTTCGGAGACATGGGTAACACCTGAAATAAACTGTATGACAAATTCTCAATGGGAGATGAGTCATGCCGTGGGAAG